>CAYJUB010000218.1:0-4804 GCA_964373145.1 uncultured Moraxellaceae bacterium | reverse complement strand
TAGATGATTAAAATCTAATTAGTTTTAGGTCGTCTAACTTGATCTAAGTAAGCAAAAAGGACGAAATGTGACAAGCTGACTATGAAACGAAGATGAAAACTACTTGTAGTGACTTTCGAATTACTATTGAAGAAACAGTCGAAACAGTCGAAACAGTCGAAACAGTCGAAACAGTGCTTCTAAATGAGGTAACTCTCCGATTCCGTCGTGACATTCAGACGAAGGGTCGACTTGTAGCACTGACAAAAATTACCACTCCTGACTGCACATTGGTAGTCGGAATGATGACTAAGTTTTCATGTTTTGAGCACTCTCAATCGCCAGAACTTCCAGCAGCTCTTCCAACTGTAGATGAGCTTGAGGCAGATACTGTACTAATGCTGAATTGGATTGATGAGTTTGTTAAACGTGAACCTAAAACTTAATGTATATGCTATAAAAGTCTGCATTGGCTATCCATATCTTTTTGTGACACAGCTCTGACCACATAATTTTACCAATACCTATGAACAGACAAGGTTAAAAAATTTATCGATATGAAGTTACTTCTATAATATTCTCAAGTTCAGTCAAGATTTCATGCTGATTCTGTTTGAGATAGCGGATGACAGATGGATTGCTAAGTAAACGTGTCAAATATCCTTTTGCAACAACAAAGTCAAGGCTGTCATCACCATAACTCTGCTCAGCAATCTTAAACTGCACCTCAAGATTACTCATCTCCTGTTCCATTTTCGCTATTTGTTCTGAACTTAGTCCTTTACGCTGATTTGCTTTTCTATTTCCCTGCACCAACATCGACTCAGGCGTAGCAATCAAGATGGATTCTGCATATTTGGCTGTAATGTTATTGGTTGAAATCATCAAATCAATACACTCTAGCTGACGTGTAGGCTTCATTTTTCTAAGAGCAGCGAAAACTTGAGATGAGAATTGGCGACTCTTTAGAAGTTCCACTGCTTCTGGACAAATACCATGCAGCATAGTTAATTTTTTGACGATCGAGTTTGTGTCTAAATTAAGTGCAATGGCCAATCTCTCAGGATTAACCCCTCGATCCACTGCACGCTTGATCATCCGATGCTCTTGGATGGGCGACAAACGGTTCACTCTGCTGTTATAGGTATAACTCTCATCATCCGTTGAGACCAGACAGACTGCTTTTTCATGTCCAAGCTCTTGTAAAACAAGCAGCCGAACATGCCCATCAAGTAAGATGTAATGTTCGGTTTTGGCATCAGAAATAGCTACAGAAAGGGGTTCTATAAGCCCAACCTCTTGAATTGATGATTTAATCTGCTGATATTTACGAGTAACCATGACCGAGCTGGGCATTCGCCTTGATGGCAAAATGTGCTTGGTAGGAATAGTCAGTGGCTCAAGATTGAAACCAACCGGAACTTTACTCATTATGCATGTGCTCCAGCTTTTATTCGCTCATCAAGATATGTCGGTAATGTATCTAAATTTTCCGCGCGCAATAATGTCGCAAAATTTTCATCAGAAAATAATTTGCGTAAGGCACTGACAATAATTAATAAACGTTGCTGGGTTATATTGGATTTTTTGATCAATTGTTTTTGTCGTTCGGCTTCTTTTTGATAAGTTCGTACGATGCTCGTAGTTGTTAACTCCTGAGTTCTTCTTGTTGTAGATGTACTCCGCGAAACTTTTCGCCCAGATACGCTCCTGTGAGAAATAATTCTGCGTGCTTGATTGAGTCGATTGCCCCTCAGCGCTCCTGACTCATAAGCATCTTGCAGTGCGGATTGGATGGCGACATCATCATTACCCGCACCAACGATTGCTAATGCCACATTCAAAGGAATTCCACCTTTCTCTACAGCGACTAATAATCGTTCTTCACCATGTTTGAGTAGAGTTAAGATTCCCTGCACATATTCTGGCGATAACCCAGTTTTCTTTGCAATTTCATTTTTTTCGTATCCTCGATCAAGTAGTTGCTCAATACCAATAAGTAGCTCTAATGGGCGATGATGGCGACGTGCAATATTCTCAGCCAAACTCATTATGAAAGCGTTTTCTTCACTGACATTAATCACTAATGCGGGGATATGACTTTCGCCTAGTGTACGGAATGCCTTTAAACGTCCTTCACCACAAATTAAGAGATAATGCTCTGAACCATCGGTTTTAAAACGTGGCGTGACAGTAATAGGCTTTTTCAAACCAACTGTTTTAATATTTTTTATGATTTCGTTAAATATGCTGTTATTTCGATCACGAGGGTTCAATACATCAATACAATCAATAGGAATCATACGCATGATGCCAGCCTCTGAACGTTCGCTCATGCAAACCTCCTTAGACGAGTACGTTCTGCCATACCATATAAATAATCGAGACTGTTAAAACGATAGCTTTCAAATTCAATCGAATTATGATCAGCCAAACTTATTTTTTCTTGCCCGAAATCCAAGCGTGGTAATAGGTAGTAATCTAGTGCTCCTTCATTTGTTTGATTAAGGCGAACAGCCACGGTAATGTCAGGAGCTAGACTGGTGTCGAAGCGCACCTTCCAACTACGCCGACCTGTCTCTGAAGTTTGACAACGAGCAAGCACCAGTGAAATGCTAAATTCGCTATTGATCCATAAAAGATCTGTAGCTGGATCACGCTGGACAGTTCCTCCCAATGCGATCATTTGACTTTCAGTTTCATGAGTAATTTCAGGATGGAACCGACGCAAGAATTTATTGGTTTCTAAATACTGATAATCGCGGTCAGGTGTAAATCCAACGATTTGATACGCACGAATCAAGCTTCCAAAGCGATGCGCGTAAATGGAAGTGGATGGCATGTCATCCGATTCATTGATGATTAGCCCAGAAAGAAAGCCTCGCTTTTGATACAAATTGCGTAGTCGTTCGATCAATTCATCATTGCTATAGCGATAAGATCTAGCGCGAATAATGCCCTGCGCAGTATAAAATATATCGGGTGGGACTACAGGTTCAAAAGCACCGACTTTCTTAATCCAAATTTCGGGGGTATTGGCGACACGCTTTTTCTTAAGCTTAAATGATCTTCGGTTGTAGACGTTATTGCCAATGTATTTCTCATTAGTAAGAACTTCATGCACCGTAGCCCGTGTCCAATCACGATTAAGATCAGTGCGAACCGCCATACTATTAAGCCGTTTAGAAATCTCTGACTCGACTAGACCATCATCAATAAACCAGCGATACATCGTATTTACCGTTCGCACCTCACTATCCGGCCCCGGAATGAGAACGACACGGTCAGTCTGCAAACTTTTATGCTCACCACGGGAAAGTTCAGCTTTCATGGCACCATGTTGATCAACAAGAACACGGCGTAGACCATAGCCTGCAGGCCCGCCTTGACGAAAGCCAAGTTGAATTAACCGACATTGTCCTGCAAAGACTTTAGCGGACAGCTCTCGGCTGTATTCACCAGCCATGGAGCGTTTGAGGCTTTTCACAATAGTAGATGATATTGATCCGTCATTCTCAAACTGTTCGGCACAGTAGGCTACTTGTATCCCAGCTTGACGGCAGATATATTCATAATAGGCACTTTCATCTGCATCTTGAAATCGTCCCCAACGACTGACGTCGTATACTAAGATGATCTCAAAATCAGTCTCACCAGCTTGTACATCACGAATCAACTCCAGCAATCCTTGTCTTCCAGCGATATTCAAACCACTTTTACCCTCATCTGTGTAAGTGCGAACGATCTCTATTCCGCGACGCGCAGCATAGTCCCTAATTTTATCAGCCTGATTAAGAGTAGAGTATTGCTGATGCTCGGTGGACATCCGCACATATTCGGCAGCCCTAAAGAGCTTTGGTTTATTTTGCTCCACGCCTGTTATGTCATTTGATTCCATGAGCTCTAGTTGTCCAATTCTGATGTATAACAGCGGAACATCTATAAGTTAACCAAAACTAAGTTGCAGCTAGGCATATGTTCAAAAATTGCATGTGGTTAAAATACATACGGAATACGCTAGCAGTTGCTTGAGGCAAAAACTATTTAGTCATCTCTTTATATTTTTAAATTATGACAACACTTTGATATAACAGTTATTTTAACTATCCACGCATCCATCTTTTTTGTTTGATCATTCAAACTTTTCAAACAATAAGTACCTGATGAAATAGCACTTTGTTCAATTAACGAGTCCATCTTTTCACAACCTTCACATGAGGTGCTGAAACAGGTTTTTGATTGTAATGTTTCAAAATGTGCGACATTATTTGGTTCTCTTAGGGACTTTCGATTCGTACTGACGTATTCAGGGTTACGATTGAGCCATGCACGGTGCGCTGCATATTGATTCTCGCGATAGGATGGATCCGTCTGGCGCTTGGCTTTTTGCCACATCCGTTTACGAACTCTCTGACATTCACGCTTGGAGCAGTAAGTTTGATTTACAACTTGTGGGCAGGGTTTGAATAGTGCATTACAGGCCTTGCATTGCTTGTTTTGCATTGTATTTTCCAGACTATCATTATAAGTATGGAAAATATCGTACATGCGTAAGGGAGTCACTTATGTTGCAAAAACAGCATTTCTTAACGAATAGAAATATATTGGTATGAGAATCGATCGTTGCAGGAAGTGGAGATCGCCTCACAAAATTGAAAATATAATCCATTAATAGTGTGAGCGGTAAGCTCAACCTACATCGTATTTTCACGTATTTTCTCAATATCAATCAACCATGTTCTTGCCAAATCTTCGCCAATCTGAGTAAGGTAATAAACATGAAAACCAGGCTCAACATCCTCGTCAGATTGAATGGCAATAAGCA
>CAYJUB010000217.1:0-4816 GCA_964373145.1 uncultured Moraxellaceae bacterium | reverse complement strand
CGACGCCGCATATTGATCGTTCATTGCAGTTGATTAAGGCGGGCGGTGCGAAAGCAGGTTTGGTGTTTAATCCTGCAACGCCGCTGCATTACCTTGATTATGTGATGGATAAGGTCGATCAAGTTTTACTCATGAGTGTGAATCCTGGTTTTGGTGGTCAGAGCTTTATTCCAAGCACGCTGGATAAGTTGCGTGTTGCGAAGCAAATGATTGAGAAGAGTGGTCGTGATATTCGTTTAGAAGTCGATGGAGGTGTGAATGTGAAGAACATTCGTGCGATTGCTGAAGCGGGTGCGGATATGTTTGTTGCGGGTTCAGCGATTTTTAGTCAGCCTGATTATAAAACGGTGATTGATGCGATGCGTGCCGAGTTGGCGTTGGTGCAACGGGCCTAAGTCAAAAGAAAAATCCTCCCTAACCCTCCTTTTTCTAAGGAGGGGACAAAAGCTCCTCCCTTTCCAAGGCTATTTCTGCGTTAGTAGTTGAAATGAATTTTTAATGCTTTTGCCTTGAAGTCTTCCCCTGAGGGGGATGAGCGGGGAAATAACAAGGCACTGCCTTGTCCCCGCGCAAGACGAAGCGTTAGCGTAGTGTTAGATAGGGGGGCTTTTGATTTAAAGTCAAAAGCCCCCCCCATCCCAACCTTCCCCCTCAGGGGAAGGAGACAAGCGACCCCTTTTTTAATTTCAACTGTTAACGCAGACAAAGCTCTATAAAAACTGTAAGACATCTAATATTCAAATAAATCCCACTCATAAAAAAACCTATCAAAATGATAGGTTTTTTTATGACATTCAAACAAATCAGAATCAATTAAGGAGCTGTTTTAGCTTTCGCACTGTACTTTTCAATTTTAGCTTGGTTCTTGAGATACTCAACATAATCATCAAGCTCTTGCTGACCGCGCAATTGACTTAAAGAAGTCTGCATTTGTGTCCGTTGTTCAGGTGTAACCGCAGCCAAATCATCAGCAACACGACTCACCGCAACGACTGCAACACCGCTAGGAGCTGTTGCTGTTGTTGCATTCACACGACCCGCACTAGGTGGTTGAACACTAAAAGCGGCTTGTGACAATATAGGTGATGGAAGTCCGCTTTGACGACTGACTTCACCCATATTTTGGAAAGTCACTCCAAACGTTGCAGAAGTTTCTGCAAGCGATTTTCCTGCATTTAACGATGCCGCAACTTGCTCGGCTTTCGTCTTAGCAAGCGCTAAAGCACCTTTCAATTGCAAAGACGAACGAATTGCCGGAGTCGCTTCAGCCAAAGTCAGCTGCTTAACAGGAAAATACTGCGTTGCTTGAATCCACATCGTGCGCGTTGGAGAAATCGCAATGCCACTGGATACTTTACGATCTTTAGTCGACTCATCATTGAATGCCGTAGCAAGCAAATCTTTATTACTAAAATCCGCAATACCACCCGCACGTCCAATCAAGCCTGAATGTGAAATTGACAAATTATGTGCTTTCGCTAACTCAAGTAATGAATCTGAACCTGCCGCCTGTTCATTAATTTGACTGGTCAAATCGCCGTAAGCTGAATCAAGTTTCGCCTGACGTGCTTCAACTGAAAGTTGCGCTTTGAGGCTATCAAAAGAAGGGACATCCGCTTTTTTAATCTCAAGGAGCTTAATCAAATGATAACCAAACTCGGTTTTGACTGGTGCTGATACTTGATTCACTTGCAATGCATACAGTGCTTTATCAAACTCAGGGACATAAACACCATGTCCAGCAAAACCTAAATCGCCGTTATTAACCGCTGAACCTTGATCATCAGAGTTGGCTTTTGCCAATGCGCCAAAATCAGAACCCGCTTTAATTTGCGCGGCCAAACTTTCAGCTTTCTTTTTCGCAGCTGCATCGCCTAATTTATCAGAAGCAATCAAGATATGCTGTGCATGACGCTGTTCATTGCCTGAAGACGCTTGAACAACCGCATCATAGCGTTCTTTTAAATCGGCATCAGTCACAGTCACTTGATCAGCTAAAGCACTACTATCGACTGTAATGTAATCTAAATTGACCTGCTCAATGCTTTTAAGCTTTGCTTTATTTGCATTATAGTAAGTATTGATTTGTGCATCTGAAACGTTCACTTGTGCGAAATACGGAGCAGCAAGTACGCTTGCCAACTGCACATCTCTTCTTTCAGTTTGCAGCTTCATCAGACGATCAACTTCTGAACCACCGGATACACCCGTATTGGTCACACCTTGCGCCAGCAAACTGATTGAAGTTTGATCACGAATCATCTTAAACAAAGTGACTTTGTCTTGTCCGCTATTTCTGAGATAAACCTGAAATAGCTCTTCAGAAAATTTATTGTCTTTTTGGAATGACGGCTCTTTATGCAAAAATTCAACAATCTGGTTATCTGTCATTTGCACACCGAGTTTGTGTGCTTGACTTAATAGAACGCTTTGGGCAATCAGACTATCTAATACTTGATCATTGAGAACAGTTTCATCAATTAAATCAGAATTTCCATCGACTTTAGCCAAAAGATTTTTTCGCTGATCACCCACTCGCTGTTCAAGCTCTGTGCGACTAATGTCTTTTTTATCAACAGTTGCTGCGGTTTCGCTATTTGCGCCGCCGCTAAAGTAACCTTCAAGGCCGACGAGTACAAATGGCAACATTAAAACCACCATAAGCAGTTTGCCCAACCAACCTCGCATCAGTGTTCTAAAGCCTTCCATAAATCTTATTTCCAGTTCAACAAGCAGGCAATTAAAAATGAAAAACGCGCCACAAGGCGCGCCTCTTGAAACATAACAATTCTAAGTTATTCTAAAAAAACTTATTGCGCGTTGTTACGTTTCTAAAACAAAGATTATTATGCAACGATGTCTTTCAGACCTTTACCAGCTTTAAAGCCAGGTACTTTGCTTGCAGCGATTTGAATAGCAGCACCGGTCTTTGGATTACGGCCTGTACGTGCAGCACGTTCTTTTACACTGAATGTACCAAAACCAACGAGCGTGACGGTATCACCGCTTTTAAGCGCTTCACCAACAGCAGCAATCACTGCATCTAATGCTTGTGCTGAATCGGTTTTTGAAAGGGAGGCTTTAGAGGCAATAGCATCAATTAGCTCAGATTTGTTCATAACGAAAATATCCTATAGGTTGTTAAAAATGTGTCCGACAAAAGACGTGCGACCTTTATATCAATGACTTCAAGGCTTGGCAAGCAATACATACGAAGAATACTAAAAATAATCATAATAAATAGACAATACGCCGATCACTTCTGATTAACGTTATTTATCTTTTTTTACAATCTGCTCTTGCAACGACTTGATATCAATCGTTAATTGTTCGACTTGGCTTGATAATTGATGAATCAGTGTTGTTAACTCACTGATTTCACGATGAGACGCAATCCCTAAGCGTGAAATTCCATGATTTAGACTTTCATCAAGTACTTTTTCTACCTTATTGCGTGTTCCAGTCACGCGTTCTGTGACCTTCTCGCGAACTTCTTCGACCGCACCAGATGTGGAATCCACGAGTCCTGTGGTTTTTGACTCTAACTCTTCACCCACTTGAACCAGTGAATCAAAAAGCTTAGTCCCTTCTTCTTCTGCACGCGAAAACGCACCTAAACCAGCTAACCAAATTTGCTGAGTATATTTACGAAAGTCCAAACCACTTTTACGACGTGACTCTTCTGGAATAGGATGATCAGCTGAAGTCATCGTTGCCTCTGGCTCAGAATGCTGACTTTCGGGGGTATTTGATGTGCGCTTTTTCATGACAAATATTCCTTCATATGAACCAGAAAAGAAGATCCATATCTATTTTTATCTCTAAATTAAACTAGCAAGGGCAAAGACGGATTCGTCTGAACCAATTTCACCTCAAGCTGCGTATAAACGCAATATATTGCTGAGGATTGTAGCATATGGATTTCAATTCGTTGATGAGTTGTACGATAGTATTTTATAAAAACATAACTTAGACAAATTGAATGCAAATTCAAAAACGCAACAGGTTTCAAAAAATCGATGAGTATGTTAACTTCCATTAAATACGCAAATTGACGATAATGTCCTACAAGATCGTTCATTGCGAAATCTTAAATACGTATCGAGAGACAACAAACAATAGGTTTTTATGAGTCAATTGAACTTGTAGGCTGTTTGATTTTGTGGGGAGCTGAAGTTCATGGAAGATCGATCAGAGCACTTAAATTTTGCAAGTGTCATACAATCCGTCACGCTGATCGTATTAGAAGCTTTTTTAACATTCTTATTAAAGTCTGACCGTCAGTCGAAAAAACTTGCACAAAATCTCATTCAGCAACAAGCGTTGGTTGAGTTGAGAACAACTTTTCCATCAACAGTCATCTTCGTGACATTCACATCACGTGGGGTGTTATTGGATTCTAAACAACCAGAACGTCATATTGATGCAGTGATCACCGCTACGTTTAAAGACATGGTGTACGGTTTTTTTACCGCACCTGCCTCAGCAATGCGTAGAATAAAAATCGACGGACCCATTGAGTTAATTGATGAACTGAGGATACTCATGAGTAGCTTTAACTTACAACAAATTATCAATCACTGGGTTCAATCCGACTGGTTTAAGGCACTTTTAGTCCCCACAAAAGATGTTGATGAAGAGGGTGACCCAAAGCTAAATGGACGCGCAACCCGCAGCCAACGAGCATTATTAAAGAAGCTCAATGAGCAACAGCTACTTGTAGATCAAATGAATTTACAAACAAAAGAGCAACTTTACGTCATTGCTAAGCTTCATAAACGTATGAAGATCTTAATGACCATCGGTTTTGTTATTT
>CAYJUB010000216.1:0-4825 GCA_964373145.1 uncultured Moraxellaceae bacterium | reverse complement strand
CTCAGTTGAATAATTTTAATTCTTACGTTGCAGGCCAGCTTATACTTATATCTATATTAATATCAGACTTAATTATTTGGCTTCCGCAGGAGTCATTAGAACAGACCTCACTACAAAACTTACATTTTCACTTAAAAAACACACAAACCATTACATTTTAATGGTTTTATTGTGCTTTAACTAACCCATGTTCAAATCCCCTCAAAATAATCGCTTATACAAAGATGCAGGACAACAATCATGTCAAAGCTGCGCCTAGAACCTCAGATTTCCCCTACAGCCAAAACAACCACAAAGGCTTTACCACGTTATAGCATTTGGTTGTTATTCGCTCTGCTCACAGCGATCTGCTTGTTTTATCATGTGTGGTGGCTGGCAGCAGTCATGGCAGGATTTGTTGTGCTCGGCTTTGTTGATCGCTTTCAACATAAGCACTCGATATTGCGCAACTACCCGATTATTGGACACATGCGTTTTGTATTAGAAGATGTCCGTCCTGAAATTCGTCAATACTTCATCGAAAGTGATACCGATGAATTGCCATTTTCACGTGAACAGCGTGCATTGGTATATCAACGCGCCAAGCAAGAAAATGACACGCGTGCGTTTGGCACGATTAGTAACCTTTATGAAGGCGGCACTGAATGGATGACGCAATCCATCGGGGCAATGAAACTCAAAGATCATGACTTCCGCATCGTGATTGGCGGCAAAGACTGCCTACAACCCTACTCAGCTTCCGTGTTCAATATCTCAGCCATGAGCTTTGGTTCACTCTCGGCAAATGCCATTCGTGCACTGAATCTAGGCGCAGAAATGGGCAATTTTTTTCATGATACGGGCGAAGGCTCGCTCAGTGAATATCACCTCGAATCGAAAGGCGATCTCGTCTGGGAAATTGGATCGGGCTACTTTGGCTGCCGTACCGCAGATGGTCACTTCGATCCTCAACAATTTCAAAACAAAGCCATTAACACCCAAATTAAAATGATTGAAATTAAAATCAGTCAAGGCGCAAAACCAGGGCTTGGTGGCATGTTACCTGCTGAAAAAGTCACGCCTGAAATCGCCCGAACACGCGGTATTCCTGTCGCGCAAGATTGTATTTCACCTGCTTCACATACAGCGTTTAATACGCCGCGTGAACTCATTCAGTTCATACAACAACTCCGTGATTTGTCTGGTGGAAAACCAGTCGGCTTTAAGTTATGTATCGGTCATCCATGGGAATTTATGGCGATCGTGAAAGCCATGCTGGCAATGGATAAGTATCCTGATTTTATAGTTGTCGATGGTGCAGAGGGGGGTACGGGTGCAGCAAATACTGAGTTTATGGATCATATCGGTATGCCGCTGCGAGATGGCTTTCTGATTGTACATAACACCTTAGTCGGTGCGGGTATTCGAGACAAAATCCGTGTCGGCGTGAGTGGTAAAATCATCAGTGGATTCGATGTCGCACGGATGCTCGCGCTCGGTGCGGACTGGTGTAATAGCGCACGTGGGTTTATGTTTGCGCTGGGTTGCGTTCAGTCGCGTACATGTAACACTGATCGTTGCCCCACAGGCGTTGCCACTCAGGATGAACATCGTCAAAAAGCCTTAGTTGTGCCCGACAAAGCCGAACGGGTGAAGAATTTTCATGAGGGTACCTTAAAAGCCCTCGGGCAAATTATGGGTGCGGTGGGTGTCAGCCACCCTGATGATTTAGAGCCTTATCATGTCATTCGGCGTGGGCCAGATGGTCAAATTCGATTATTTTCAAAACACTATTATTTTTTAAAAAATAATAGCTTAATAAAAAATGAAGAAAAATCTGACGTCTACAATCAGCTCTGGGCAATGGCTAATCCTGATACTTTCCATCCCAATTCAGGATATCTCATCCCCCATGATGAGCAACTCGCCAACCATAGCTTAGGCGTAGTCGCAACTGAATAAGCCGATCTGGCTGATTAATGTATTCATTGGGAATACGCTATAGCTTTCATTCAATGATCGATTTTAACGATCAATATGAT
Organism: uncultured Moraxellaceae bacterium; assembly: GCA_964373145.1. GTDB lineage: Bacteria > Pseudomonadota > Gammaproteobacteria > Pseudomonadales > Moraxellaceae > Aquirhabdus. The sequence continues at coordinate 2,804 of CAYJUB010000216.1, read as the reverse complement.
AATTATTAACGGTTATACAAATAACATTTAACTCGCTATCTTAGCTCCATCGAGATACAAACAACGAAAGCGCTTCATAACTCTCCAAGTTTGCATTTACACATTTACAACTTCCTAGCAACCCATAAAGCGAGGCTATATATGAAAACTGATGAAACTAAAGCACCCTCAATAACGATCCAAAACCTTGAAGCGGCTTTCGCAGGTGAATCAATGGCGCATATCAAATATCGTTATTTCGCCAAACTTGCGCGTGAAATGGGTGATGAAGATACGGCAAAAATCTTTGAAGACACCGCATCGCAAGAAGTGTTGCATGCCTTCGGACATTTAGATTTGCTCTACCCGAAAGCGCAAATGACATCCGCTAAAGCCTTACAAATCGCCATTGAAGGTGAAACTTACGAATACACTGAAATGTATCCTAAGTTCCGTCATCTTGCCGTTGAAGAAGGCAATCAAGCCGCAGTTGCTGAATACGATGAGCAAATTGAAGAGTCACGCGTCCACGCCAGTCAATTCCAAGCTGTGCTGGAAAAAGCGGCGAAGCGCTTTGCTGCATTAGGCAGAGTTGAAGAGCGTCATGCCAATCATTATCAGCAAGCTCTTGATGCATTATCTGCAAAAAGCTAACTGATCCAAATGGTACGAACCGATTCAATGTCATTTATATTTAGACAATGAACAAAGTCAATTAACCGACCTTACAGCACTTATTCAGTACTTTTCTGGCGTTTTAAGAGGAAAATGAGGATTCTGAATATAGTTTTTAGGTTACCGATCAAAGATAAAGGCTGTATAATCGCAGCGAATTTAAGCACCCTGCTTTTCGAGCAAGCCATCATTGCTAGTGATCAATGTTGCTCAGCTAGATGCAAGTGCCCTACGGAGAAAGTGATGAAAAAGTTCCAATGTATCGTTTGTGGTTGGATTTATGATGAAGCTCTGGGCTGGCCAGATGATGGTATTCCAGCAGGCACATTGTGGGATGACATCCCAGACAGTTGGGTTTGCCCAGACTGTGGCGTTGGTAAAGCTGACTTTGAAATGATCGAAGTCTAAGCACTACCCGCTGAAAAAAGAAACGCTTTGGAATTGAGAATTTTTGCTAGTGCTACTTGTACATAGCTTCTTAATACAAAGCGTTTTTTTTGTTTTTTGATTTAAGTACTTTTTAAGCAGTAAAACATTACTAATAAATGGACAATATTATGAATCCTATCGTCGTCGTTGGGTCAGGTATGGCAGGTTATACCCTGGCACGTGAACTCCGTAAGTGCAGTGCCGATGCACCCCTCCTCATCATTACTGCCGATGATGCGATTAACTATTCAAAACCCGTCCTCTCAAACGCGTTAAGCGGCGGCAAGCATCCCGATCAAATTGGCATGGGCGATCATGCAAAAATGACCGAGCAACTTAAAGCATCGATCATGCCGCACACCCAAGTGTTAGAAATTGATAAAGCGGCGAAAACACTGACCTTACGTAACGATGCTGGCATCATCACTCAGCCATACGAAAAACTCGTTCTCGCGGTTGGTGCAAGTCCAATTCGTTTGCCGATTTCAGGTGATGCTGCATCAGAAGTCTATGCAATCAACTCACTCATCCACTATAAAACTTTCCATGCTGCACTGGCACAGAAAGATCAAAAACGCGTGTTGCTGCTGGGTGCTGGATTGATTGGTTGTGAATTTGCCAATGACTTGTTGACCACAGATCATGACGTCACCGTTGTTGATCTCGCACCACGTCCGCTCGGTCGCTTGTTACCAGAACAAGTTGCAACTGCGTTCCAAGAGCAATTAGAAGCCAAAGGCATTCACTTTGCGCTGGGGACGACGGTTCAAAGCATTGAACACGTTCCGACTGGATTGAAAGTCAACTTGGCCAATGGTCTAACGTTTGAAGTGGATATTGTCTTGTCTGCTGTTGGTTTGAAGCCAAATACTGACCTCGCCCATGCGGCGGACTTGACCATTAACCGTGGTATTCAAGTCAATCAATCACTGCAAACCAGCCATGCAGATATTTACGCAATGGGTGACTGTGCGGAAGTTGAAGGTCATTTATTGCCTTATGTCATGCCGCTGATGCAACAAGCACGTGCTTTGGCGCAGACCCTGACGGGTAATCCAAGCTTGGTGCATTACCCAGCAATGCCCGTCAGCGTGAAAACGCCTGCTGCGCCGCTTGTTGTGTTGCCACCGCCGATTGGTTCGACGGTTGAATGGGCATTTGAAGTATTAGAAGATGGAATGATTGCAAAGGCTTTCACTGGTGAAGTACTGCAAGGCTTCATTTTGCTCGGTGCGACGGCAACGAAGCAGCGTATGGCTTTGACGAAGTTGGTACCTGATTTGATGGCGCTTCCGACAGCGTGACATGTAACAATTAAAAAGCCAATTCAAAATAATACCTGCGAATATGCAGGTATTATTTTATGCGTAGGGTTATGTTGGATGTATTATTAATATGAACAATGTAGGGACGAACTCTGTTCGTCCGCTATTTCCATCTCATTTACAGGCGAACATAGTTCGCCCCTACAATAATTTCACTTCATTCCTTTTCAAAAATCCAAACATTATTTGACGTTTAGCAATTTCGGATTAAAACAGTCTTGGCCCCATCGAGCTGGGTTATGTCGAATGTATTCGGAAATACGAAAATAATCTTCAGTATTACGAATAATATGGTCGTGGAAAGATTTTTGCCAAGGCGAAAAACCAATTCGTTTGCTAATGACTCCCTTCCATTGCTTGATCATACGTGACACTGTAGGGGCGAACTCTGTTCGG
>CAYJUB010000215.1:0-4839 GCA_964373145.1 uncultured Moraxellaceae bacterium | reverse complement strand
TTCGCATGCATTCGAATTAAGTCCAATCCTTCGCAATACGCATCCAGATGTTGATCAACGAGCCAGATCTGGATTGGCTTGCCGTCAAGCTCGGCTTGTTTAGCAAGTTCAATGGCCTGCGTGGGATGAGTAGCAATCACCACCTCACATCCCCAGCGTTGTAATAAATTTTGCATGGCATCTAAAATCGCCACATCATTATCCACACACAACACACGTAAACCTTGTAATACACCACTACTACCCGAGTTGGAGATGGCTCGCGAGTGTACAGGTTGAGCGATAGGCAGGTTCAACATAAAACAAGATCCCTTGCCCAACGTTGAATATAAATCGAGTCGATGATCCAAACGACTTGCCATACGCTCAACGATGGCTAGACCTAGGCCTAAACCCAGTTCGCCCCATGGTGATGTGTTCTTTCCGCGTTGGAACTCTTGGAAGATCAATTCTTTTTGCGAATCCTCAATCCCATAGCCTGTATCCCATACGCCAATCCGCAAGTATCCACTGCGATCCGAATGACCCAGCACACCGACCACAATTCGCCCTGACGCGGTATAACGCAGTGCATTACTCAGTAAATTCTGAATCATGCGCCGCAGCCATTGTGGGTCGCTTTTTACCCATAATTTTGTGGGATGAACGTGCAAACTCAATCCACGTTGAACCGCGATTGGTGCATATTGAGCCTCTAAATCCGCCAGTAGTGCGGAGAGATCAACGGATGCCAAATTAGGTTGCAACATGTCACTGTCCAAACGAGCAATATCCAGCAATGCCGACAAAATACTTTCAGCACCGTGCAAAGCGCGATCCAACTGCTTCAACGTGCGTTGGTCAGTATCACTGAGATCGCTTTGCTCAAGAACACCTGAAAATAAACGAGCGGCATGCATGGGTTGCAACAAATCATGGCTTGCTGCGGCGACAAAACGACTCTTGGAAATATTGGCTTTATCGGCTTGAATGCGGGCAATTTTTTGTTCATAGAGCGCAAGTTCTAATTGCTCGGTGCGCTCTGAAACGCGCGCTTCTAACACAGCTTCTGTTTGACGGAACTGGGTAATATCCGCAAATGTCGTGACAAAACCACCGCCAGCAATCGGCTGCCCACGCATTTCGATGACTTGCCCATTGGCACGAATACGTTCAAAAACATGTGCATTGCCAGCACGCAACCAGTTCAAACGTTTTTGGATGTGTGACTCAACCGAACCTTCTCCGCACTCGCCTCGCTCAGCGTTATAACGGATCAAATCAGCGACGGGACAGCCGACATAAACTAAATCCGCAGGATAATTAAACAATTCTAAATAGCGACGATTCCACGCCACCAAACACATCTGACTATCCACCACACTCAAACCATGGGTCAGATGATCCATCATCGTGAGCAGTAATTGTTGATTAAACCGTTGCCACTGTGACGCTTGATCCAACAGATCCGCGACTTGGGCTAAACCCAAACCGTTATCACGCAATGCCGTGGTAATCAAAGTGCGTGCCGAAGCTGAACCAATTGCACCAGCCAGCAGTTGTTCGGTAAATTGCCACCAACGACGATCAGCGCGCATTTGCCAATTTAAAGATTCGCCCTGACTCTGGGCAAACTTGATAAATGCCTTTTGCGTAACCGCTTCCCCACTGATACGCTCGGCCAGCGCCGCTAAATCTCTGATTGTAAACATCTGACGCGAAACCTTATCCGCCATCCCATCGATAGTCGTTACCTGCTGACCATCCATTGAATTTAAGGATGAATCCTGCTCATACGGTTGCAAAAAATGGACGGCTTGCATTTGCTCACTAACCGTCGGGCGATAACGGCGTGAGAGCCAAACAAACAACACAATATTCACCCCGAGAGACCAAAGAACCCCATGCGTAAGTGGGTCATGCATTTGCATACCGAACAAGGCTTGCGGGCGCAATATATTCCAGCCAAAAAGTCCTTGGTTTTGCCAAGCCAGCAAATCACTTTGCATCGTAAAGGATGTGTAACTATGTAAGGTCGACACCAAAGCAGGCAGCAGTAAGGTATAAGACCACAAGATAAAACCTGCGATCAGACCAATGATCACCCCAGTCTTGCTACCACCTCGCCAATACAAACCGCCCAAAAGTGCAGGCGCAAATTGTACAACCCCCGCAAAGGCAAGCAGGCCAATCGCAGAGAGTTGGGTAAAGTCTTCAAAGAGTCGATAAGTGAGAAAACCTAACGCCATCACACTGAACATCGTTAAGCGACGGACAATTCGAATGACTTTTTCAAGTTTAGCCCCGTCGTGCTGAACAAGTCGGAAGTGGAATAACAACGGCAAAATCAAGTCATTGCAAAGCATGATGGATAATGCAACGGTGGCCACCAACAGCATCCCTGTCGCCGCCGAAAATCCGCCAAGAAATGCCAATAGCGCAAGACCCGTTTCGCCTTTCAACAATGGCAACATCAACACGGCAGTATCAGGATTTGGCAACACATTAATCGGCATATGACTTGCCCAAAGGGCAATCGGAATAATGGCCAAAACGGTCAACAGCAGATACCCAGAAAACCAACGTCTTGCACCATGGATATAGCTGGGATCGCGGCACTCAACGACCCCCACATGAAATTGGCGTGGCAAACAAATCATCGCCAGCCCAGCCAGCAAAGTCTGCGTCAAAAATCCATTTGGTAGTCCATTCTCTTGCAAATGCACGAACCGATTGTTCAGTTCCTGTGAAATGGGAGATGGGGTATCAAGATGCATCAAAGCAAATAGCGCAATGACCACAAGTGCAATCAACTTCACCATTGATTCAAGCGCAATCGCGAGCATCAATCCACTGTGCTGCTCACTACTGGTCAGATGCCGACTGCCAAAGACCATCGCAAGAACTGCAAGCACGCCTGTGAGTAGCAGAACGCCATTAGACGTCACGCCAAGGCTGGCGTGATCGGACATTAATACATCAACACTTTGTGCAATTGCACGGAGCTGTAATGCCAAATACGGCAAAATCCACAGCACCGCACAGATAGTGACCAATGCCGCAAGTTTTGGCGATTTGCCATAGCGCGCAGCGATGAAGTCAGCAATCGAGGTAATGGATTGACGGTTGCGGATTTGCACTAAGCGCTGCCAAACGTCACGTCCCAACCATAGAAATAATAGTGGTCCTAAATAGATCGGCAGGAAACTGATACCGTCACGCACCGCTGCACCCACGGCACCGTAATAAGTCCAAGATGAGCAATACACACCGAGCGTCAAGCTAAACAATATGATGCGGCCACGTTGACCCAGCCAATTGTTATGCCGCTCACCGAAGATCGCGCAAACAAAAAGCAGCAGGACATAAATTCCTAAAACACCGACGACTAGCCAGCCATTCATATTGTGATGATCCTTTCCTTGCTTGCTTGATTTTCTATGGTGAATGCCATCCTGCATTGCACATGACATTTTCTGGCACGAACTGATTAAAACACTATATCCCAAATCACGCTTCAACCTCGCTCTGCACGACTAAAGTCGAAGATCAATTCGTAAACAGGCCTGTTAAGGTGACAGTGTACAAAATCGTCCGCAATCCAAATTAGGAATGTGATTGCGTCAAAAAATAAGGAAATTCAAATTTTGTTTGTGGCGTAGCACTGCAATCACTTTTTGAACACACAATCGCATCAAGGAGCACGCATCATGGAAACAGATCGCGTAAAAAATATCATCGAGAACCCGAAGTTTCAGGAACTGGTTCGTAGGAAATCACAGTTGAGTTGGTCACTGTCGAGCATCATGCTGATCATCTACTTTGGTTATATTTATCTCGTTTCTTATCACCCCGCATTTCTCCATCAATCTCTTTCTGGCGGTGCAACCACCATCGGGATACCCCTTGGTATTAGCGTGATTGTCAGCGCATTCGTGCTCTGTGGCATCTATGCATGGCGTGCAAATGGCGAATTTGATCGTCTAACGAAGGAAGTGATTGAGGAGATGAAGAAATGAAAGCCATTAAATTGATTCCCCTCGCATCATTCGGATATTCAAGCGTAGCGCTTGCATCGCCCGATCTTGGACAGACCGTGCAACAGACGACCAACTGGACCGCCATTATCATGTTTGTGGTGTTTGTCGCCTTTACGCTCATGATTACCAAGTGGGCAGCTTCCAAAAACCGTACAGCATCTGATTTTTATACGGCTGGCGGTGGCATCAGCGGTTTTAAAAATGGCCTCGCGATTGCTGGAGACTATATGTCTGCGGCCTCATTCCTTGGTATCTCTGCCATGGTGTTCAGCAAAGGCTATGATGGGCTAATGTATTCCATTGGCTTTCTCGTTGGTTGGCCTCTGCTACTCTTTTTAGTCGCAGAACGCTTACGTAATCTCGGTAAATACACCTTCGCCGATGTTGCCTCCTTCCGCTTAAAACGCGTCCCGATACGAACCATGGCTGCGGTGAACACGTTGGTTGTGGTTGCGTTCTACCTCATCGCGCAAATGGTCGGTGCAGGTCAATTGATCAAGCTCCTATTTGGACTCGACTATTCGATCGCTGTTGTTGTGGTCGGCTTGCTCATGATGGTGTACGTGCTGTTTGGCGGCATGCTTGCTACAACTTGGGTACAGATCATCAAAGCGGCTATGTTGCTCGGCGGCGCAACGTTCATGGCGTTCATGGTGCTTTACCACTTTAACTTTAGTTTAGACCGTATGTTTGGTGAAGCCGTCACCGTATTTGGCAACGTTAATCATACCGATGGCAACAAAATCATGGGCCCTGGCACCCTGTTTAGTAGCCCAATCGATGCGATCTCATTAGGGATGGCGCTGATGTTCGGTACTGC
>CAYJUB010000214.1:0-4898 GCA_964373145.1 uncultured Moraxellaceae bacterium | reverse complement strand
TGACCGAGTCGTTACGCCGTTTCACTGAAACACTTAAAATTGAAAAAAATCTGAACGTTGCGGGTCACTCAATGGGTGGCACGATCGCAGGTCTCTACGCCAGCATGTATTTTACTGAAACACAAAGTCTGCTTTTGGTTGATCCAGCAGGTGTTTTTGCGACTTCAAAAAGTCCATTCATGAAAGATCCAACGCTCATTCGTCAACTGATTGTGCAAAAACCTGGCGATTTAAAAAATGTCTTAAAAATTGCCATGCATGATGCGCCATTCATTCCAAGTGATCTGCTCGTCGCACAAGAAAAAGTGATGATTGACCATGCGCCAACCATGATCAAACTTGTCGAAAAACTGATCGTACTCAATCAATCCTATACACCAGACTCCTTCGCGACGGTCGTGAAGTCAATCGAAGCGCCTACCCTCGTGATTTGGGGTAAAGAAGACAAGATTATTGATGTGGGTGTCGTACCTGAATTAATGGGTCTTCTGAAAGACAAACGTCCACCGGTCATCCTTGATCGCGTTGGTCTCACGCCTATTTTAGAAGCGGAGCAATTGGTGGTTCAGGCTTATCTTCCTTTCTTAAGCAAAGCAGTTGCAGCACCGAATAAATTTGCGACAACTGCCGCGCCAACCCCTGCTAAATAACACCTGCTTTGACCTAAAAATCACCTGAATGGTCGCTCCTCTCATCGGAGAGATCATTCTTCTCAATGACCATTCAAAATAATTTTTAAATTGATCCAAACAGGAACCTTTGTATGAAAAAAACGACACTCAATCCAAAAGCGGAAGCGTTATTACAAGCTCATGTCGAACACACGATTCAACAAATTCAGAATTTCGATGTGATTCGTGCTGAAGTTTCGGCATTTTTTGAGCAGATCACTGAAACGCCTTTATCAACAATGGTTTCACTTGAAAACATTCAACGCATCGCCAAAGATCGCGTACTCAATATCGCACCGAGTAATCAACTGCGCACAGAAATTGCCAACATCGTCAAAGATGCTTTAAAAAACCAAGAAGGTCAGAAAACACTGATTTCGGATCTAATTCCTGATGCAACTGCTGAAGCGGTGATTGGGATGCTCTCTCAAGACACCAAACGTCGCAATGCCATCATTCATGAGATTTTTGGTAATCCGACAACGGGCGAAGTATTGTCCACAACCATCAGCCACGCCATCAAAGACTACATGGAAAACAATGTCGTCACCAAAAAAATCCCCGGTGCTGCTGGACTGATGAAGCTCGGCAAAGGCATGCTTGAAAAAGCAACCGACAGTAATTTCGATGACGCATTACAGAATTACCTGACCCGTAATATTCGCAACATCATGAACATCAGCGAAAAGAAAACCCAAGAAACATTGAGCGATAAGAAAGTTCATCGAATCGCCGCTGATCTATGGGCAAAGTACAAAACCAAATCGATGTCGAGCGTTGCACAATTGGTTGATGCACCAACGATTGACGCGTCATCTCATCTCGCAACTGTTGTTTGGAATCATATCCGCACGACTCAATATGTGCAGTCTATCGTATCGGAAGGTATTTCAGGTTGGTATGCGCGTAACAGTAATCGCAGCCTAGTCGAGCTATTAGCAGATGTGAATGTCACGCCTGATTTTATCATTGCAGAACTTGAACCTGCTCTCGCTGTTACCTTAAAACACCTCGCGGATAACGGTTATCTCAAATCACGCTTTGAGCCATTATTCCGTCAGTTCTATGCATCTGATGAAGCGACGGCGATTATCGCTGAGTAATGTTAAGTCTTCACTCCGATTTAGGATGTGTGTGAAATAAAAAAACCGTGCAAAATTGAATTGCACGGTTTTTTTTAAACTAAAATCAATGATGGATTAAAACCCTACACAATCATCGATCTCTTCAAACCTCATAAACAAAAGCAGAGCTCAACAGTTGCTCAACTTTCACCGCTTCTATTGGCCGCGAAAAAAAGTACCCTTGACCATAATCACAATTCAAACCCTGTAAATGATGAACATGAGCCTCAGTCTCAGGACCTTCTGCGATCACATTCATCTTTAAATTACGCGCCAAACTCATAATAGAGTTAATAATTTGGAAACACTCAGGACTTTCATCCATGCGTGATACAAATGAACGGTCAATTTTTAAAGTATCCGCAGGGAAACGATGTAAATAGCTCAATGATGAGTAACCCGTACCAAAATCATCAATGCTTAAATGGACACCCAGCTCTTTGAGTTCCGCCAGAATTTTCACTGAGCGCTCGGCATCACCCATGATCATACTTTCAGTAATTTCCAGTCGAATCGATGATGGAGAAATACCCGCAGCATGAATAATCGTTCGAATTTGCTCCGCTAAATCGGCTTGCGCAAATAACCGCGCAGATAAATTCACACTGATCGTCAACGGCTGTTCACGTGGATAGTCACGTTGCCACTGCAGCATCGTGCGACACGCCTCTTTTAACACCCACATATCGAGCAATAGGATAAAACCCGTTTCTTCGGCGATGTAAATAAAATCATTGGGGTAAACCAATTTTTCTGGCGTTCGCTGCCATCTGACTAAGGCCTCAAAGCCCATGATCACGCCCGTCTGAAAGCATACGATCGGCTGATAATGCAAGACAAAGTTATTCTCACGCAACCCGCGACGCATATCACTTTCAACGACCAAACGGTTCATTGCACGTACTTGCATACTTTGATCAAAAGACTCAGAACAAGAACCGCCCAGCGTTTTGGCACGGTACATCGCAAGGCTAGAATTACGCAATAAATCTTCTGCTGACGTTTGCACATCCGCTGTCGTCGCAAGTCCAATACTCGCGGTCACATGGACATCCTGACCATTTAGATTAAAAGGCACAGTCATTAAGGTTTGCTGAATGCGCTCCGCAACACGTAACGCGTCATCAGCGAAACGAATATCATCTAATAGCACGACAAACTCGTCACTTCCCAAACGCGCCAACGTATCCTTGTCACGCAAATCCGTAAATCTCGCGACGGTATCCTCCGTACGCACAATAGACTGTATTCGAAGCGCAACTAGAGTTAATAACTGATCGCCAGCTAAATGACCTAACCTATCATTCACAATTTTAAAACGATCAAGATCAACAAATAATACAGCCACATGATGCTTAGAGTTGCGCTTTTGGTGGCCAATCGCATTTTGTAGACGGTCGAGAAAAAGTATGCGATTAGGCAACCCCGTCAGTCTGTCATGCATAGAGTCGTGGACTAAGCGCTTTTCAGCCAAATTTCGCTCGACGACACGCCCTAATTGCAAACCCAACTGCATCATCATTTTCAGACAAACCTCATCAGGTCTCTCTTCTTTTGTACTATAAAACTCAAGCACTGCTGCAACTTTATTGCCCGCCAACACAGGAAAAGCAAAGGCTGTTTTTAAGCCCGCAACCTGTGCAAGCTCGGCTCTAGGAAAGTGTTGATCGTTAATAATGTCAACAACCCATGCAGCTTCACCCGTTTCCATCACTTGACCGGGTAAACCAACGCCGCGATCAAAACTTCGCGCTTCCGTTGATTGAATAAAGTGATCAATATTAGGATGCGCTGCTGTATTTTTATACCAGATTAACGTGGACTGTAAATGTTCACGAGAACCCGAATCTGCAACATAAGCGTGACCCAAAGCCCAATCTGTAAATTGGCAAATTTTTTGGATTGCAAATTGCAACACATCGGTCAAATCGCTGGACTGATTGGCTTTAACCGCAATCGCTTCCATCAGCTCTAATTGACGCTGGCGTTGATACAACTGATGCATGCCCTGCTCAGCAATCAGCTCAGCCTCAAGACGCGCTCTGTGTTCGCGGTCAAATCGGCGTTTTAATTTGGATAGCTCAGTGAGCTCTTGATCTAGCATTAGAGCGTTTGACATAAATTAGCAAGTCTTAGAAAATGAAATATGAAACAGACACTTGTCATCACCATGATGCATACACGATACATGTTTAAAGTCTATAACTTCCCCATAATGATCCGCAGCGCCTTCAGAAAATCCTTGCGCGAGTGCACAAAGTTTTCGTTCTGAGCGATAGCCCATGACCAATACATTATCTTCAGCGTCATGAAAATCAAATATAGGAACGCTCGCGGCGTTATAAACCTTGCGCACTTCTGGATGAATAATGCTGTTTAAGCTCATCAAGAATGAACGTGTTGAATCTGCCGTAAAGAAATAAGGATAACGATCTACAAGTAATGGTATGGCATGACGTCCAAACCATAGCGTCAAATCATTGGGTTGAAGGGCGAGAAGATTTGCCGTGGTATTCACGAGTTGAGACATCTCTTCATCAGGATAACTTCCCAATGACGTATAAATACCAGCCACATCCGCTTGATCTAGAATCTGATCCCAGATATCAGCACCATGATGAAGCGTGACGACTTCTTCAAGTAGATTAAAAACGATTCCCTTCATAATTTTTTTCTCAAAAAACATCCCTGAATCGAATACGGTCTCGAATTCATTTGAGTAAGTTTGGTATGAATTAATTAGAAATTTGATCTGTTTGGATCATTCGACTAGTGCTGATTAGGAAAAAGACCCCCTCGGTCTACTTTTGCATCAAAAACATATCCCGTGTTTTGGATGCAAAAAAATAATGAGCGATTCATCACACTAAACAAGCCATAGTAATATCATAATTTCAATTATATAAGCAACCAAAACCACCGTAGAGACTTTGAAAATCTGACCTACGGTTCACTCCTTACCCAGTCACCATTCTACTCTTGTAACATTTGTATAATTATCATTCACTGTCGTGAGTCATAAGTGTTTACCATGGCAATTGTTCATTATTGAGCACCATTCAAAATAGGCTTTATGATATTATTTTAACAAGGTTTATTTGTC
>CAYJUB010000213.1:0-4923 GCA_964373145.1 uncultured Moraxellaceae bacterium | reverse complement strand
CCTCGTCTGCGCCATCTTCATCGGCTGCACCTTCTTCATCAAACGCTTCAGTCGATACTTCGGCAGAAGTTTCTGTAGGTTCAATCGCGACAACTGTCTCTTCCAACACTGTTTCCGCAGGTTGAACTTCAGCAGCAATCAAACTCACGTGAAGACCCGAGGTCTGTTCGCTTGGAGTCGCAACCTCGACAACTTCTTCAGGCGGCATCAGATCATCCAAAGGAATTTCTGATAACACAGGAAGTGCTGTCCCAGCTGCAGCCGCTTCCGCTGCTAAACGACGACGCATACGCGGGTCATTCGCTGCACGAGGGCGATCAGCCACGGGTGGTGCAATCACTTCTGTTGTCATTGGCGGCAATGATGCAGCCTCTGCCGCAACAATAGATGAATCCACCAAGATCACGCTTACAGGCTCAACTTCCACAGGTGCTGCAACCACTTCAGTCACCACTGGACGACCTTTCAGTGCGGTGAGGAATGCCTCAACTACACGTCCTTCCGCCAATAAAGTGTCGCCTTCCGCACCGAGCGTAGCACGTACGAAATCGCCCACTGAACCTTGAACCACAACAGGTTCGTAGCTAACGCTGGGTGTAGGCTGTTCACCACTCAGTGCTTGAGCTGGCTGATCTAAGCCAAGTTCACGACGGCGGCGGCGTTCACGCGGATCGTTTGCTGCACGAGGAACTTCACCAGCAACTGCAGGTGTCGCGTCTAATGCTGGTGCTAATTCAACAGCTTGCTCAGTTGCCGCAACAGGTGTTGTCACTTCTGCAGTTTCAGCATTCAGTGAAGTGACTGTCGTTGCAGTATTGTCATCTAAACCAAAGACCACGAGATTAGCGTCGCCAGTGTCCGCAGGATTTGCGATCACGCGTGTTGCTAACGGATCATTCACATCAGCGGCAGTTTGTTCTGCACTCACCTCTGCATTCGCTGCTGAAGCAGTATTTGCATTGTTTGCTTGTGCATCTAAAACGCTGGTATCGCGTTGACGTGGACCACGGCTATTACGATTGCTATTACGATCACGACGTGCTGGTGCATTGCTGCTGCCCTCTTCGCCATTCGCGTTCGTTGCATCGCGTTGATCACGTTCATTGGTTGAACCGTCGTTTTGGTTATTGCGACGAGTGCGGTTGTTACGTGGTGTTGGGGTTTCTTCTGCATAGGGTGCAGCTTCTACCGCTTGAGCCACGAACTGACTGTCGTTGGTGCTTTCAACATTGTTGTTGCTATTATTGCCATCACGACCACGACGGTTGCGGTTATTACGATCACGCTTCTGACCAGCACCTGATTGTGCCGGTTGCTGTGTCGTCGCAGATGCAGGTGCGCCTGTTGCGTACGCATTGCCTACGTCAGCAGCGGGGCGACGATCTGAAGGAGCACTGACTTCGCCATAAATACCACGGCTCACAGCACCACCATTGACCATTTGTTCAATCGCGCTAGCAGCGTCGTTGCTGGTAGTCGCGCCTTGTGGTCGTGCTTGGCGCGGGGTAAACAGATTTTCTAACCATGCAAACTGTGCAGCAGGTTGTGCGGCAACAGGTTGCGGTGCTTGTTGTACCGGCGCAGCTTGGTTAGTCGCATTGTTACGCGCAGGTGCTTGGCGTGCAGCAGGTGCACCCGCAGCTTGCGGTTGTTGCCAATCAGTGGCGTAGCCGAGCTCTTGATTACGTTCAATCAAATCATAGCTGGCTGGCGGATTGCCTTCACGATTAAAGCTAATGTGATAATGCGGCGTTTCCAAATGCGGATGCGGCAAAATGGTAATGCGGCAACGGCTGCTTTGTTCCAAATAAATCAACGAATCGCGTTTTTCATTCAACAAGAATGCAGCGATTTCGATTGGTACTTGCAGTTGTACTTCACCTTGACGTTCGCGCAGCGCAATTTCTTCAATCGCACGCATGATCGACAATGACAATGAACGCAAATCACGAATCATACCCGTGCCGTGGCAACGTGGGCAGACATAACCCGTCGCTTCTTCGAGTGACGGACGTAAGCGTTGACGGCTCATTTCGAGCAAGCCAAAACGTGACAACGAACCGAATTGGATACGTGCACGATCGCTGTTCGTTGCTTCTTTCAGACGCGCTTCAACCGCACGCTGATTGCGATCTTTACCCATGTCGATAAAGTCGATGACGACCAAACCACCCATATCGCGTAAACGCAATTGGCGTGCGATTTCATCAGCTGCTTCAAGGTTAGTGTTCAGTGCTGTGTCTTCAACGTCTGCACCGCGTGTTGCTTTTGCAGAGTTGATGTCGATTGATACTAAAGCTTCTGTTTGGTCAATGACGATTGAGCCGCCTGATGGCAATTTTACTTCGCGTTGATAAGCCGTTTCGATTTGGCTCTCGATGCCAAAACTTGCGAACAATGGCTCATTGGCCAAATGCTTTTTAATTTTGTCGATTTGATGCGGCATGACTTGCTGCACAAAGCTATATGCTTCGTTATAAGCTTGTTCATTATCAATCAAGATTTCGCCAATATCATCACGCAGATAATCACGCACCGCACGCGTTACGACGCCTGCTTCTTGATGCACGAGCATTGGCGATGGGCCTGAACTTGCAGAAGTTTGGATTTGTTGCCATAGACCGAGCAAATGTTGCAAATCAAGTTGTAGCTCTTCTTGGCTACGACCAATTCCAGCGGTACGAACGATCACACTCATCGCACGTGGAACTTCAAGTGATGACAAAATTTCTTTCATTTCTTCGCGGACAGTGCCCGCGATTTGACGGCTAATGCCACCCCCTTTCGGATTGTTTGGCATCAAGACCAAATAACGACCTGCGAGTGAAATAAAAGTCGACAGCGCAGCACCTTTATTACCACGTTCTTCTTTTTCAATTTGAACGAGTAATTCAGTGCCTTCAGAGATGAGTTCACGAATATTGCTGGTAGAGCGAGGATCTTTGCTGAAATAAGAATTGGCGATTTCACGCATCGACAGGAAGCCCTGACGTTGTGAGCCATATTCAACAAAAACAGCTTCTAGAGAAGGTTCAACGCGAGTCACGCGACCTTTATAGATGTTGGATTTTTTTTGTTCGCGAGTGCGGTTTTCGAGATCGAAGTCGTATAGACGATGACCGTTAATCAGTGCGACGCGAATTTCTTCTGCATGGGTCGCGTTGATAAGCATACGTTTCATTGTAGTGTGACACCTTTTGGTGCGACACACAGTTCAGACGTCGGTTTCCTGCATGACAACTAAAAATTGCTTTTCAAAACTTCTATTACTTAATTTATCTTCAGTAATATTTTGAAAAATAACGCCTTATGAATAACTTTTACTGTAGAACCATGGTTGTAAATCACGAATCCAGTATTATTTTTCTCATAAAGCCTCGCCGCAAAGCGAGGTACACGCAAATTTTGTTTGTTTTGCTGACAGTCATTAATTACATTTCTGTCGGCAAAGCCGAATATCTGGCGTTGGCAGTATTTACATCAATTACATAAACTGGGTAGCGGACGCGACAAGGGGCTGGCTCGGACACTGTGTGATTTGTCATTATGGTGTAAGGATAATGACCAGTGCGGCTCCGCTCTACCTTGGCGTGCATCAGGCTAAGCCAATCACGCATCGATGCAAGTACAAGCAATCTACCTGTCTGGTGTGCATCGGTTTAATTTGTAGTCCTTTTGCGTCGCTTATGATAAAAGCAGACAAGCAAAAAAACCGTTAACCGGATTGTTACTCTACGTTTTCAATCACATACACTGTTGTATACATAATTCTGTGCCGATTGAGCAAGCAATCACGGGTTTTGTCGATAATTGCCTTATAATGGCAGTGAAAGCCTCGACGGGGCGTATTCGTCCGGACTGTCTTGTGTGGCTGAACTGTATTTTGAACAGTTTTAAGCACATCAGACGTTCATCCGTGCGCCGACTATAGCAAACCTTTGGCAACAAGCATACATTTTCATGACAACTTCACGCACTCAAGCACCAAAAAATCACCGTTCAGCGGAAGAATTCTCCCCAAACGAGGATTTAAGCAACCGACAAAACAAAGAACGCCGCAAAGCGAAAGACAATGCGGCGCAAACGGATCAGGGTAAAACTGCACCTAGCCGTGATGCTGCGCGCACGCGTACCGCACATCCGCCATCACGTCGTGCACCATCGACCTACGCAAACGAGGCACGTCGTTCAGAGCCATTCAAGCCTAAAAAGCGCAATGATCGCCCTGCGACGACTTCGGATAGAGCATCTCATTCGGCTGACGCTAGACCCTCCGCATCGCCTGCTGAAGCGCGCTTGCAATCAGGTTTGCGTGACCAAGAACGTTCTGAAGAAAGATCCAGCCCGCGCTCAAGAGTTGAGCATCGTTCGAAGCCACAACTTCGTACACGTGCAGGCACATTCTTAAATCGCAACCAACAAAATAAAGGCCCTCAAGGCGGCGCACCACGCACACCGCATGATGAACGGGCACGTCCAGATACACGTTCAAAACCTGCGTCGGCATATGGCGAAGAAGATCCAGAAGATCAGATTTTTGGTAGCAGCGACACTGCGGTGTATTGGAAATATCAACCTGTTGATGTCAATGATGCGCCAGAAGAACTGTCTGAAAATGGCACACCAAAACCAAAAGCACCCTTCACTCCTGCGCAAACCAATGTGCCACAAGTCACTTGGTACACGGTTGATGAAGATCATGATGGACAACGTTTGGATAACTTCCTCGTTGCCCGTTTAAAAGGCGTGCCAAAAACACGTATTTATCGCCTGATTCGTGAATCACAAGTGCGTATTAATAAAGGTCGCGTGAAACCTGATACTCGTATTAAAACGGGTGACTTGATTCGTGTTGCACCGATTCGTATGCGTGAAATTGGCGCAGCACCAGTGATTGGTCAAGATTTAGCGGACAGCTTACGC
>CAYJUB010000212.1:0-4924 GCA_964373145.1 uncultured Moraxellaceae bacterium | reverse complement strand
ATCTCTTGACCACCTCGGCGGTGAGTGCGCAGGCGCAGTGACATTACTTGAGCCCAGTCAGTCTTTGCCAGCGCCGATTCAAGAAACGGATGTGCAATGGCTCAGTGATCAGGAACTCATCCAGGTACTCGATGAACTCCCCCGCCGTCCAATGTTGGCAGGAACCGATGGACTCAGACTATCGCTGGCAGGAGCGCAAGACAAACTACCCGTCGTCGTGGATGGTGACCGAATTGGTTTACCTCTCAATGGAGCACCCAGCTCACATATTTTAAAACCCGCCATATCGAGTGTGGCAGACAGCGTGACTAACGAGGGCTTTTGTCTAGCTCTTGCCGAAATACTTGGATTTAAACCCGCACGATCACGCATTCATCACGTTATGGATCGACAGTTTTTGCTCGTTGAGCGCTATGATCGAATCAAAGATAACGCTGGGCAATTGATACGATTGCATCAGGAGGACTTTTGCCAAGCGCTGGGGGTGATGCCTGAACAGAAATATCAAAATGAAGGCGGGCCTAGTCTAGCGGATTGTTTTCAACTGCTTCGCCGTGTCGCGCATCCAAGTGCAATACACGTCCTGCGCTTGTGGGATATGGTGATTTTCAATGCGCTCATCGGCAATCATGACGCGCATGGCAAAAATTTTTCGCTGCTCTATAGCGGCAAGCAGTCGATCCTCGCACCTGCTTACGATCTATTATCCACTGCGGTCTATCCGAACCTAACCATCAAGATGGCGATGAAAATTGGCAGTAAATATAAGTTTAGCGAAGTCGAAGCACGACATTGGGATAAGCTCGCAATCAGCTGTGGACTGTCTGCAACACAGGCACGCAAACGAATTTTGCAGTTGGCAAAGCGATTGCCAGATGCCGCACGTCAACTACAGCTAGATTTACGTTTTTCCCAGCATCCCGTGGTCAAGGAGATCGCCGAAGTGATTGAGATGCGCTCAAACCTGACCATACGGCGACTGACAACGATGAAGTCAGAAGACGCCGCAGGGAAATGAGAAGTCACTTTACGATTCAAATACCTATTCGGAAGACCCAAAAAAGCCGAACAAGGCGTTCGGCCGTGGATCAGATGATCCAAAATTTCAAATCAACTCAATCTTAACAATCATCCAGCCACGTTCTCTTCCATCTCAAAGCGATTCGCGCGGCGAAAAGTACCCAAATCATTAAAACGCACCCCCATTTCACGCATCACTTTATGAGCCACGGGCGCAGTCCATTGACGGATATAGAAGGGTTCTTTCACCACAAAATGATGGATTGCATGCGTACTACCAAAGTTAAAGCAGAACACTTGCATCGGCCACAACCACCACACATTCAACACCTGACATTGTTGCATCGGATTACGGGACTCGACATCGCCGTAGTAATGCATATTCGAGCTAATAAAATGCAGGCAGAAGGTACGCAATAACGCTGGCAACATGTAAACCACAGCAAACACATCCAGCACATGAAGCGATTGCGTAAACACCGTCGGTAAAGCCACTGAATGATTCGTCGCAGCCATCACCCACAAGGTCGCATGAATCACGACCCAACCGTGGAAGGCGATGTAATACAACTGACCTAGCGGCATATACGAGGTCAATTGCACAAAGCGCAAACGGTTCTCTTCTTTTTTATTCGCAGGGTTTTGCGATTTGATGTATGCACCCGTGGCACGCGCCATCGTGATCGGGCGTAAATACACCGCCAGCATGTTGTCACCCGTCATCAGCAAACGACGTAAGCCCCACTTCTCACCATTGGTGATTCCACGTTCCTCAAGATCACTCTTTGTGCCTGAAAACTTATGATGATGTAAATGTATATTACGACGAACAAACGGATTAACGGTGCTCGCACGAGCAATCCAGACCGTGAGCAACATGAAACTATTTGCCCAAGGCGTCTTACGGAAATACATTTGATGAATCAAATCATGTTCCAGTTCATGCAAGAAAGACGCAAAAAAGGCAGTAATAGGAACGCATAACCACCACGCCAGATTGCCACTGATATAGAGCCAACCACTGGCAATCATACCCAGCAGAGAGACAACCATAATCGCGGCGCCAATGGTATTTTGGTAGGCGAGCCATTTGTGTTTATGACGAATCTCATCGCCGCGTGCCATAACCGCAGTTCTAATATATTCTGATTTTTTTGCATCATTCATTGTTGCAGGATTCGGTGTGGACATAACTTTGACCTTTGTTCAGCTCGTTGGAATTAGGATTTTGCGAGTGAGGTATTGTTTACGCGTTGCCTAATAGATTGTTTCATTCATATCGTCATCAAGAGCGGTTGCTCTCTTGATGGAGTACATATTAGCGGCTTGTTGGCATGAACAAGATATGATCTAATGACACAAACTAATCATTTCACGACAAAGTACATTATGCGCCAGTTTCGCTCCCAACCGCCGATGGTTTCCGTTTTTTACGTGAATCTGATCCTAGAGACGGTTGCGCGCTTTGGTGTGACGGCTGAGGAATTGCTCGAAGGCAGTACGCTGACGCTTGCGGATTTAGAACAAACGGATGTCCGTGTTGATTATTTCGCGTTTAGCTATCTCCTCCACCGCGCTGTGAAACTCACTCACGAACCCGGACTTGGCTTTTTGCTAGGTATGCAAATGCGCGTATCGACCCATGGCATGTTGGGCTATGCGGCGATGGTATCAGGAACTTTGGGGCAGGCTTTAGAACTGGCGCTGCGCTATACCGAGATTCAAACCGCCACGGTACTTCTACACAGCCAGCAAGTCGGTGATCAGGTGGTATTGACCATTGAGCAACGCTTACCCGATTATCCACTGGGTGAAATTGTGATTACCTTCCTGATGGTGGGTTTCGTCAAAATGGGGGAAATGCTGACAGGAAAATCAATTCACGGTTCAGCCACAGTCACCCACGCTCGCCCAGAGTATTTCGATCGCTATACACATTTATTACCAGGCGAGGTCAGTTTCAATCAACCCAATAACACGCTTATTTTTCCAGCTCAGGGTTTAGAATTACCTCTAATCATGTCCGACCCTGTTGCACTACGGCTGTCTGAGGAACAGTGCAAACGAGAGTTACAACAATTATTGGATAATCGCTCATTCTCGCAAATTGTCCGTGAGATTTTGCTAGATGAAACAATGCCGTTTGCCTCATTAGAAGAGGTTGCAGCACAACTGCATATGACGCCGCGTACTTTGCAACGCTACCTGACACGCGAGTCACTCACCTTCAATGAACTGGTCACGTCACTGCGCAAAGAAAAAGCCCAGCAACTTCTCGCACAAAACAAAATCAGTATTCAGGAAGTTGCTGAACGATTGGGCTATGCAGAACCGACTAACTTTAGTCGTGCCTTTAAAATTTGGACGAATGAATCGCCGCGTGAATATCAGCAGCGGATGAATGCGAAGAAATAGCATTTATATTTTTGCTAGCTGGCTGAGCCTGTCGCCGCTCACCTGCCAAGGCTATGTTCTCGTTAATCGTTGAAATGGATTTTTAATGCTTTTGCCCTGAAGTCTTCCCCTGAGGGGGAAGGAGACAAGCGACCATTTTTAAATTTCAACTGTTAACGCAGACATAGCCCTTTGCAAAGGGAGGTTGGGAGAGATTTGCTTTTGATCTTGATGTTGGTCAGACAACTAAAAATTGTGTAGATACCTATGCCGTCAAGGGGAAAACTTCAAAGCAAAAACGCAAGAGAATCCATTTCAACTGTTAACGCATACATAGATTCTGCCAACACCCTTCCCTTCGACAAGCCTAAGAAACTGCAAGCGCCACATTTCAACAATCACTTCAAGGTAAACCATATTGCCAACCAGATCACACTCGGCACGTTTTATGCAATTTCCTCTATGAGCCCACAACATGGAGGCTATCACATGTGTACTCAGCCATCCCCGAAGACCATCGTCTGTCAGGATTGCGGCTACGAAATGACGATTCACATACACGATGCAGATGAGATTCCATTTCATTTTTGTGAGCAATGTGGTGGTCAAAACTTTGATATAGAAAGAGTTGATGGCCTCATATGGCATCATCCTGTGCAATTCTTAAAGAATTTATTACACACCAAAATTTTCTAAATTCAGCAAGTTGATGGATGAGGAGAAAGATAAAATGAGTTTTATTTTTGGCGAAACTTGACAAATATTGTCATAAAAATGAGAACCTCATCTCAAAGTAGTGTTTTTTGAATTGAGTTATGAAATCGCTGATTTGACGTAGCGTTGATTTGACTTAGCCTTGATTTGATCATAAAAAACGCGACTCAATCGCATAATTGCGATTTAAGCCGCGCTGATCGTTCTAGGTTTACTAAAAATAAATCAACTAGAGCATGAAGTGGATTTGCAACTCGCCGACCAGAAAACCAAGTGCCGCACCCACCAAAATCAACGACCATTCATCTTCTTTAAATGCAGGACGCAGCATGCCTTCAAACTCTTCAGGCGTCAGTTCTTGCATCCGCGAAACCAAGGTATTGCGAATATCCATCGCATCTTCTGCATACGACTCGATATGTTTCATCGTCGTCGGCAACTGCTGCAAAATACGCTGAGCGACTTGATCTTTGATATTACGATATTGCTCGCCGCCAAGCGCATACACAACTAATGGACGCACAATACCCGATTGTTGATCGATGACTTCTTTAACATGACGATTGACGAGCGCAATGACTTTGTCCGAATGCGTCCCCGAAAAAAGCTCCTCCATCATATTGCCCGATGTCAGAATCTGTTTGGAAATCAATGCGGCGTAATCAGCGGCCACTTCTTTTTGGCGTTTGATAAATAAACCTTGCATCGTGTAACCCATCACTTTCTTTGGATACAGGGGTCTAAACATCATTTGCAGTGCAACCCAGTCACTGAAAAATCCGACAAAACCACCGAA
>CAYJUB010000211.1:0-4940 GCA_964373145.1 uncultured Moraxellaceae bacterium | reverse complement strand
AATACCACTAATACCTTGCGTGCCATTGGTGATATTAACTGGGCGATCAAGATTTTGCATAAACAAGCGCACAATCTCACCAAAACCCAAGGTGACAATCGCTAAATAGTCACCGCGCAGCTTCAAGGTGGGCGCACCCAATATTGCCCCTGCCAAACCCGCAAAACCCGCCCCAATCGGAATCAGCAACCACGGTGACATATGGATATTTAAATGCGGCGAAGCCAACACCGCCACCATATACGCACCCAGCGCATAAAACGCGATGTAGCCTAAATCGAGCAATCCGGCATAACCGACCACGATATTTAAGCCCAACGCCAGCATGCAATACAGCAAGGCATAATCCGCTGTACGCACCCATGATGGGCCCATTAAACCGAGCGCAAAAGGCAATAGCAGTAGACAAATACCCAGCAAAACGAAAGCTGATTTCTGCTTCGCGGTTAAACTTTTTGAGGTCATCGTATAGGACTTGATGTGTTCAGAAAGAGCCGCTTTATTTTCAGGTGCAGTCATTACGCACGCTCCGACTGACGTTCGCCGAGTAACCCAGAAGGACGAACCATGAGCACCGCGATCAACACGAGGAAGGCAAAAATATCTTTATATTCACTGCCCATCAGACCATGCGTCCAATCGGACAGATAACCCGCACCCATCGCTTCAATAATACCCAGCAAAAACCCACCCAGCACTGCACCTCGAATATTACCAATCCCACCCAATACCGCTGCCGAAAACGCCTTCAAACCCAACAGAAAACCCATCGTCGCACTGGCTTGACCATAGCTGGCGGTGTACATCACACCGGCTAAACAACCGAGCGCAGAACCCAGCATAAACACACTACTAATGATGCGATTGACATTGACGCCCATCAACGCTGCGACACGGTCATTTTGCGACGTTGCTCGCATGGCGCGCCCCAAACGCGACCGTTGCACCAACATCCACAAACCGAGCATCAACACAATCGACAGCACAAACGTGCCCATTTGATAGACTGTAATTCGCGCACCAAAAATTTCAAACGGCGCACTGGTTAATACATCAGGAAAACGCTGATAACCGCGCCCCCAGATCATCATCGCGAGATTCTGCAACACAATTGACACGCCAATCGCTGTAATCAATGGCGCAAGTCGCGGTGCATGGCGCAGCGGTCGATAAGCAATTCGTTCAATCCCAAATCCAAGCACCGCACACACAGGCAGCGCCAATAAAACCGCGACAACCAATAATAAATATGGAGGCAAACCCAAATTTAAACCGATCAAAGTCGTCAAAATCGTCACCGCCGACATTGCGCCCACCATGACGACATCACCATGCGCAAAATTGATCAGACCGAGAATGCCATACACCATGGTATAACCCAGCGCGATTAATGCGTAAATACTGCCAATAATCAAACCATTAGCAAGCTGTTGAATAAAAATATCCACGAATACCGTTTATCCTGATAATAAATTTTTGATCATGCGTGAGCCATCCAGCTCAACCATGACACGCAGGTTTTGAAAGCATGGATTATGCCGTTTTTATGGGTTTGGGGATATATAGATGAAGTATTGAATGAAAAAGATTATGTAGAAAAAGTAATCTTTGAAACTTGCCACAACGTATGTGCTTCTGGCACAAAAGTTTGCAGAAACCATGCACCACCGACCAAGATAATGACCGTAAATAATAATGGGAATATCGTTCCATGCAAAATTGCCAGCAAATAGGGCTGCTTATCAGACAGACGATGCGAATGAAATCGACCAAAAGGCCACACAAAAAAATATAAGCAGAATGATGAGCTCTTATTCAAATATTTTGTATTCGTTTTAAATCACAATTTCCCATTCCAAAACAACATATTCTGCGTGAAAACATCAGCGATAATCTGATCGATCGGATCTGGATGATGATCAAACTGACCGTCCAAGATCAGCGTACACAGGCCATGGACCAGACTCCACGCGTGAATTGCAGCGCCATTGACTTGTGGTGATTGTGGGTCTGCTTGGAGCACTGCGGCAATCATATGGATCAACCCTTGAAAAGCAATATTGCCGGCGCTATCCGCATCATCACTATGATGTGACGCAGAAAATCGTCCAAACATCAGACGATATAAAGCAGGATTCTGACACGCAAAATCAATGTAAGCACGTCCAGCCAGCCTATATTGCTCCATCGGCGTTTC
Source organism: uncultured Moraxellaceae bacterium (assembly GCA_964373145.1). Classification (GTDB taxonomy): domain Bacteria; phylum Pseudomonadota; class Gammaproteobacteria; order Pseudomonadales; family Moraxellaceae; genus Aquirhabdus. The sequence continues at coordinate 2,743 of CAYJUB010000211.1, read as the reverse complement.
GCCGTTTCGAAGCGCCGCATCTTGTCCTTGCGTAAAACGCGTAAATCCTTCCGATGACATCGCTAATAGCAAAGCGTCTTTATTCGCGAAATGACGATATGCGGCATTTGCAGAGACACCGACCTCTCTTGCAAGTTCGCGCAAACTGATATCTGCGTTTTCACTCGACTCTAAAAGCTCCAAACCTTTTAACAATAAGGTTTCACGCAAATTACCATGATGATAGCTACGCGCTTGTTCTGCACCATCCATCACTTGATTCATATTAGGTGTTGACACTGTATACATTCTACCTTATCTTAATGTTGTCACTGCACACATAGTAATTCAAAGCCATTTGCCCAACAAGAGGACAACCATAATGAAACATAACAATTTACTTAAAAATATCGTCAGTACCGCAGGAAGTCTTTTAGCAAAGCGCGTTCCGTACAACCCAGAAAACCACTATCTGGAGACCATCTTTGCCCCTCAGCCTAATGAACACACAGCCACCCAGCTTAAGGTAAAAGGACAAATTCCAGCAGCACTCAATGGCATCTTAACCCGTATCGGGCCGAATCCAAAAAAAGTAGACAACCCAGGCAATCACTCATGGTTCGTCGGCGATGGCATGGTGCATGGTGTCCGCATTCAAAATGGTCAAGCAGTTTGGTATCGCAATCGTTATGTTGCGGATACCAGCAAAGACCAAGCTTTAGAAGAACAACTCGGTGCACAACGTGGCATCGGCAGTGCCGTAAACACCAACATCATCGGTCATGGTGGTCGGCTTTGGGCGTTGGTCGAGGCTGGCGCTTTTCCTGTTGAACTCAACCCTGAACTCACCAGCGTGCATGTCGGATTATTCGATAGCTCACTCAACAATGGCTTCACCGCACACCCCCATTTAGATCCGCAAACAGGCGAGCTACATGCCATTTGCTACGACGCGCTAAAACAAAAACACGCCACTTATCTAGTGATTGATCAGAACTGCCAGGTCAAAAACAAAGTTTCTATTCCTGTAAAACACGGCCCGATGATGCATGACGGCGCCATGACCAGCAAAAGTATGCTTATTTTCGATCTTCCTGTGACTTTCTCAGGAAAAGATATTTTAAAAGGCGCATCACTTCCCTATCGTTGGAATCCGAAACATCCTGCCCGTGTCGGTGTTTTACCCCGTAACGGCAGTGCTGAAGACGTGCGTTGGTTTGATGTTGATCCTTGTTTTGTGTTCCACAGCTGTAATGCTTTTGAACGCGATAATGGCGAAATCATTGTCGATGTCGTTGCACATCCCAAAATGTTCGCGTCTGACCTCACCGTCAAAACGGGTCCTGAACTCAGCAATACCACCTTTGAGCGCTGGACAATAAGCCTCCACTCAAACAAAGTGCAACGCAAAGTCATCCACGCCGAAGATCAAGAGTTCCCTCGCTTTGATGAGCGTTTTGCAGGTCAAGCCTATCATCATGCTTACACCATCTCACTGCCGATGGACGGCAATACTTCTCTACCGAATCAATTGCTTCATTTTGATCTACAAACTGGCGAAACCAATCGCCACAGTTACGGTGCAAATGAAGTGACGGGTGAAGTTGTCTTTGTTCCAAGAAGTCATGATGCGCCCGAAAATGATGGCTGGCTCATGTCTTATGTGCATGATCTCAATTGTGGAAATAGCAAAGTCGTGATTCTGGACTCACTCAATCTAGGCGGTGATCCTGTTGCTGAGATCGAATTACCCGTTCGCGTGCCAATGGGCTTTCATGGCAATTGGATTGCGGATGTAGCTTAAAGCAGATTGATGCAAATGAATCTGTATTGATTTGCTGAACTGATTTGCTGAACTGATTTGCTGAATCGGTTGATCAGATTCAGCAAATCACCTTTTGAAATTAAAACCTTACTTCAAATAAGACTTCAAAATTCCCACAACCTGCTCAATCTCAACTTGCCGCTGCTCAGGCGTAATATCTTCAGCGCCCAAATGTTCGCGAATATGCCTTTCCAACACCTCCGCCATCAAGCCATTAGCAGCACCGCGTATCGCAGCAATCTGTTGAAGGATCGCAATACATTCCACATCTTGCTCTAATGCTTTTTCAAGCGCATCGGCTTGTCCCTTGATGCGGCGAATGCGAGTTAATATCTTACTCTTTCCATGAATCATGTGCGCCATCGCAATACTCTCACCAATTCCACTGACTGAATGTTTCGTTTTTTACTTCCAATATACTAGGGGGCAGTATAACATATTGCTTATATATTCGCCTATCCTACTCACGGATAAATCGAGAGATCACTATGACAACACCATCCGTGCAGCAACAACGCCCGAAAACCTACTCCTTCAATATCAGTAATCCACTGGCTGAAAAGAAAATTAAATGGGCAGTGATTCTGACGGCATTGATGATGGTTGCCGAAATTGCGGGCGGTTATGTGTATAACTCGATGGCACTGCTCGCCGATGGTTGGCACATGAGCACACATGCGCTGGCGCTCGGTTTGTCCATGTTGGCGTATGTCCTCGCAAGAAAACTATCACAAGACGCACGCTTCACCTTTGGCACATGGAAGATTGAGATTTTAGCCAGCTTCACCAGTTCGATTCTATTGATGCTGGTCGCTGCGTGGATGCTGATTCAGTCGGCTGAACGCTTGCTCTCGCCCACGCCAATTCGTTATGACGAAGCGATTTTTATTGCCGTGATTGGCCTTGCAGTCAACCTCATCTGTGCTAGGTTACTCAAAG
>CAYJUB010000210.1:0-4947 GCA_964373145.1 uncultured Moraxellaceae bacterium | reverse complement strand
GACTTAAAACCGACCACCTCCATGTGGTATACTCGCCGATTGGTTATTTGAACCAACATGCGCGCATCACATTGCGAACTGGCTGCATGAAAAAAAGCCCAAACAAATCGTCTAGATTGCAACACATGAAAGCGGTATATTTAAAACAGCTTCGCTATGAATAATTGACTTTATAGTGCTGATTTTATAAACACCAGCCATACCGTACAGCGCATGATATTTATTGTGCAAACCGAATTTGATATCAGTGAGAGCCGAAAAAGATGAGTGATTCACAAACTTCTACATCGCAAATTGTCGCGCTCATCGCCAAAGGTAAAGAGCAAGGCTACCTGACCAACGCCGAAGTTAATGACGCCCTGCCTGAATCGATTACCGAAAGCGAGCAAATCGAAGACATTATTCAAATGTTGACTGACGTCGGCATTCCTGTGCATGAACGTGCACCTGAAACTGACGAACTCATGCTGGAAAGTGCGCCTGAAGCCGGCGACGACGAAGTGGCAGCTGAAGAAGCCGCAGCCGTTTTGGCTTCAGTTGAAACTGAACCAGGTCGTACCACTGACCCTGTCCGTATGTACATGCGTGAAATGGGTACTGTTGATCTACTGACCCGCGAAGGCGAAATCAGCATTGCAAAACGCATTGAAGACGGTATTCGTGACATTCTACATGCCATGGCGTATTGGCCTGGTGCAGTAGAACTTGTGCTGAAAGAATACGGCGAAGCAGTGAATGGCGAACGTCGTTTATCTGACATTCTCTCTGGCTATCTCGATCCAGAAAGTGATGAGATTCCTGAAGTCATTGAAGTGGCTGAAGACGAAGAAATCATTCCTGAATTAGCTGGTGCTGAGCCAGTGGTTGCTAAATCTGATGATGATGACGATAGTGCTGATGAAGAAGAAGCAGAATCAGGTCCTGATCCAGAAATTGCGCGTATTCGTTTCTTAGAGTTAACTGAGCGCCATGCATTATTGCAAGAAGCTTTGCAATTTGGTCGTCACTCAGAACAAGCCAAACTTGCACTACAAGAAATGGCAACTGTATTCATGATGTTCAAGCTGACGCCACGTCTCAGCGAAGAAATCGGTCGTATGGTTCGCAGCACCATTGAACAAGTTCGTGCCAATGAACGCGAAATCATGAAGTTCTCTGTGAAAAAAGCCAAGATGGATCGTGATCACTTCCGTAATCACTTCCCAGGTAATGAATCCAACCTGAACTGGATTGATGAACAAATTGCGCGTGATGGTTTACTTGAAATGGGTTTAAATGCTGCACGTGCAGACATCCAATCCTTCCAACAGAATTTACTCGACCTCGAAACTCATTTGAGTTTACGTGTTGCTGATATTAAAGACATCTCGAAACGCATGTCGATTGGCGAAGCCAAAGCTCGTCGTGCGAAGAAAGAAATGGTTGAAGCAAACTTACGTCTCGTGATTTCGATTGCGAAGAAATATACCAACCGTGGCTTACAATTCTTGGATTTGATTCAAGAAGGTAACATCGGTTTGATGAAAGCCGTTGATAAGTTTGAATATCGCCGTGGATATAAGTTCTCGACTTATGCGACATGGTGGATTCGTCAGGCGATTACTCGCTCGATTGCTGACCAAGCGCGTACGATTCGCATTCCAGTACATATGATTGAAACGATTAATAAAATTAACCGTGTTTCACGTCAATTGTTACAGGAAATGGGCCGCGAACCAACCCCTGAAGAACTGGGTGAACGTCTAGAAATGGACGAAATCAAAGTTCGTAAAGTGCTGAAAATCGCAAAAGAGCCCATTTCGATGGAAACACCGATTGGCGATGATGAAGATTCGCATTTGGGTGACTTCATTGAAGATACCAACATCACTTCTCCTGTGGAAGCTGCGACTGCCGAAGGCTTACGCGAAGCAACCCGTGAAGTGTTAGCGAACCTCACACCTCGCGAAGCGAAAGTGTTGAAAATGCGCTTCGGTATCGATATGCCGACCGATCATACTTTGGAAGAAGTCGGTAAGCAGTTTGATGTGACACGTGAACGTATTCGTCAGATCGAAGCGAAAGCATTGCGTAAATTGCGCCACCCTTCTCGCTCAGAACATCTACGTTCATTCCTTGAGAATGATTAATCGCTAGTTGTTGATTGAGTCTGAAAACGCCTATCGAATGATGGGCGTTTTTATTTGAATGGTTCGAATCAAATAGCCTGTATTGAATTTATATAAATTGGCTCAATCTATTTACTGAATGCACACACCTATTTTGAAAATCAAATTTGGAGTTAGAACATGACTGATGGCAAAAACACACCGCCCGTTGTAGAACGTAAATCGACTGATATTCACAATGAAGAACTGTGGCAATTTCCGATGCAGTATCCAATCAAAATTATTGGTCATGCATCTCCTGAATTGCTCGGTGCCGTTAGTGAATTGCTGAATAAGCATTTCCCTTTGCTTGATCTTGCACACTTAACCGTGACCCAATCAAGCGGTGGAAAGTATCATTCAATTGCTGCTGTTTTGCCTTTTGATAACAAAGAACAAGTGAATGCTGTTTATGCAGATCTCGCTGCGTCTAAGCATGTAAAAACAGCGTTGTAATCAAAGAAATCGATATCTGCTAAGCCTGCCGAAATGAAGCTATTTACAAAGGTTGCTTATTTCAAAACTTCGGCAGGCTCAATAACCGCATGCTCAATATGCTATTTAATTTTTAAAAATAAACGTAGGATGGGTTGAGGAACGCAACCTATCTTTTAGCGTGGATTCAGTATTTTCATGTCACCCCAACAAGCACACCTTTCTCATCCTAAATACCGCCCTGACATTGATGGGCTCAGAGCTGTCGCAGTGCTCTCTGTGCTCGCCTTTCACGCCTTCCCCGATTGGTTTCAAGGCGGCTTCATCGGCGTGGACGTGTTCTTTGTCATCTCTGGCTATTTGATCTCTACGATCATTTTTGAGAGTTTGGACACTGGGGCATTTAGTTTCAGAGAGTTCTACGCTCGCCGTGTGAAACTGATTTTCCCTGCTTTGCTACTGGTGTTGATCGTCAGTTATGCGTTTGGCTGGTTTGCCTTACTTGCTGATGAATACAAACAACTCGGCAAACATATTGCTGCTGGTGCTGGCTTTGTTTCTAATATCGTACTCTGGAATGAAGCGAGTTATTTTGATGATCCAGAAATCAAGCCCTTGCTTCATTTATGGAGTCTAGGTGTTGAGGAACAGTTTTATATCCTGTGGCCGCTGCTGGTTTATTTAGCATGGAAGTTGAAATTTAATCGGCTGGCGATCATTCTATCGATTGCTGCCATTTCTTTTTATCTCAACATCGCACAAGTGAGGATTGACGCAACAGCGGCCTTCTATTCGCCGCAAACGCGCTTTTGGGAAATACTCAGTGGTAGTTTGCTCGCATGGGCCACCCTCAATCATAAAATCGGGACTACTAAAGCAAAGTTAGCGACATGGTCATCTGCTGTTTACTACGACAAACTCCCACATGTGCTTTCTTTTATTGGCCCGCTGCTTTTAGTCATTGGTTTTATTGTCATTAACAAAGGCAATGCTTTCCCCGGAATGTGGGCTCTCATCCCTGTATTGGGTGCAGTATTCATCATTTCCGTTGGACCTCAGGCTTGGGTTAACCGTACCCTTTTATCGAGTCGTATCGCTGTTTGGTTCGGTTTAATTAGCTATCCGCTTTATCTATGGCATTGGCCATTATTATCTTTTGCACGGATTATCGAGGGAGAAATTCCAAGTCCCTACATCCGTACTGCCGCTCTGGTTCTATCCGTTATCCTTGCATGGCTAACCTACAATTTGCTTGAAAAGACATTACGTTTAGCAAAATTCAACGCAAAGACTTTGATGCTGACTCTGCTTATGGTTGCTGTCGGTTTTGCGGGTTACTTCACCTATAGCCGTGATGGATTAAGCTTTCGGGTAAAGAGTTTTGACAAAATTAGCAAGGCAGCTGGAGAGTGGGCTTATCCAGGTTCATTACAATCGAAAGCATTCAACGGCAGAATATTCCGATATCAGAGTTCTGGTGTACACGAGACGACTCTTTTCGTTGGTGATTCCAACATTGAACAATATTATGTTCGTATTGATGAGCTGATCAAAAGCAAACCTGAAACAACGAATAGCGTCATTTTTACGACCGGCAGTGGATGCGCCCCGATACCAGCCTTTGCTTACGATGATAAAAAAAGACATTGTGTGGGTCTGATGGAAACAGCGTTAAAACTTGCCATCCGAGATCCACAAATCCACAATGTTGTCATTGGCGGTCATTGGAACGGTTATCTGTATAGAGCCAAAATAGGCAGTGAGCTTTATTACACATCGATATCAAAACTCGAAGCCTATATTAAAGAGTTGAATGCACAAGGGAAAAAAGTATTTCTCATGTTGAATATTCCAACAGGTGAAGAACTAGATCCTAAATATATGGCACACCGAAGTTTAAGTCACTTTCCAAGTCTGCTGACGATTAGAACTGGCGGCATTCCACGCGAAAAACTCAATAAAAAATTTGGGAAAATTCAGCAGGACTTGAGTGAAATGGCGCAGCGATCAGGCGCAGAAATTATTCGTCCGTTGGCCTTTCTTTGTGATGACTCATACTGCCCGAGTGTGGATCGTAATGGTGAACCGATCTATAAGGACAGTGGACATTTGCGTCCATCATTTGTGAGAACTAAGGCTAAATATATGGATGTGACTGTTAATTCGCGTTGATAAAATAACCCCATAGACTCATCTACGGGGTTATTTTATATCATCAAAGAATTAATGCTTCTTAGTCCGACTACGTTTCTGTAAGGCTTCAGATAAACGACGAGCGCGAACAGCTTCACGCTCACTGAGTTTAACTTTCTTCTCCGCAAACGGATTATCACCGCTCTTAAACTCAATACGTACTGGCGTACCT
>CAYJUB010000209.1:0-4966 GCA_964373145.1 uncultured Moraxellaceae bacterium | reverse complement strand
GTGGATCAAAAACACAAATGGTTTGAGCATACGAGGACGTTGCTAATCCAGTCAATGTGATGGCGGCTAATAGCCTCATTTTTGTATTCATCATTTCCAATTCCTTCTAGTCAATTGAGCGACCCTGCCCATTTATAGCAGCACAACTCGACCGAAATGAGCGTGTACATATCCATCATATTCCCAATTCATTCTTTATTCTATGCATAAATATAGAAATACAATTACATAATGTGCCAATTCTGTCGCATTTTAATGGCGAAAACTACAACTTTTACGTTTTCTATCGCTCAAAAAGCCATTAATTCGTTAATAGATTTTTTTAACCGTTGAAACACTTCTTTTTTTTGATCTTTGATTCACTTTCTGAACTCTTCATTTCTTTCGATGGGCTTAGAAAGTCAGTTAAAGCAATGTTTACTCATCTGAAGAACCGAGCGGATCAAAAACACAAAGTTTCTGCGCATACGAAGTCGTTGCTAAAGCGGTTAATGTTGTTGCGACAACCGGTTTCATTTTAATGTTCATAACAATACTCCCTTTGTCGATGGAATCCTTCCATCCTTGCTTAGTAAGGTCACATTACATCTGCCACGATCAACTTGCATTGATGGGTCAAAGTTGGTGATTGCGCATGGAGCACTTCTCCGTTCCTTAATTTACAAGGTCTATCCTGTCTAACACCTTTGAATACTTTATTCAAACAATGATTCAAATTTCCGAAACGTTTCTTATGCACTATTCAAATGAATCAATTGTTCTGATCTCTATTCAAATGTAAATGCTTCTTCTCTCCTGAACCTTTCAGTTACTAATCATCAGTCCATTTACTGGTTATTCTATCGACAAGAAACTACAATACGCCCTCTCAAATATTGATTCTCTTTTGCCCGCATAAATTAGGCCTTATCCATGATTCAGCTTCAAGATTTCGCACTCCGCCGTGGTGGTCGTTTACTATTTGAAAAAGCAACCTTTCAAATCCATCCAGGTTGGAAAGTGGGTTTAACTGGCGTCAACGGTGCAGGAAAATCGACACTCTTCGCCGCGTTTATGGGTGAAATGGCGGCCGACGTGGGTAACCTTTCACGTCCAACAAATTGGATTGTTGCCCATATGGCGCAAGAAGTTGAAAGCCAAGAAACCGCGGCAATTGATTTCGTCCTATCAGGTGATGAAGAATGGTGGACGATCAACCAGCAACTGGAACACGAATCCGATACGATGGATTTGGATCGCCTGAGTCGGTTGCATGAGCGTTTTGGTGAAATTGATGGCTACACTGCGACAGCACGTGCAGCACAGATGATGGCTGGTCTTGGTTTCACCACCGTCAAACAATCCGCACCGGTGTCCAGCTTCTCGGGTGGCTGGCGTATGCGTCTCAATCTCGCGCGAACGCTGATGAGTCGCTCTGACTTACTCCTACTCGATGAGCCAACCAACCATTTGGACTTAGATGCCATTCTTTGGCTTGAAGATTGGTTAAAGAACTATCCAGGCACACTGATCCTCATTTCGCATGATCGCGACTTCTTGGATGCAATCACTGATCATATCGTGCATATCGAAGCGGGCTTAGTCACGCTCTACACTGGCAACTATTCCACGTTTGAACAGACCCGCGCCGAACGTCTTGCACAGCAGCAACAGTCTTTTGAAAAGCAAGAAGCAACTCGTGCCCATCTACAAAAGTATATTGATCGCTTTAGCGCCCAAGCCACGCGCGCGAAGCAAGCACAGAGTCGCGTCAAGCAACTTGAACGCATGCAGAAACTTGCGCCTGCACATGTCGACTCGCCATTCACCTTTAGCTTCCGTGAACCGAGCAAGATGAGCTCGCCACTGCTGCAGTTGGATGAAGTGAATGCAGGTTATGCCACCACCATTATCGTCAACAACATCCGCTTGCAACTCACTCCAGATAGTCGCATCGGTTTATTGGGTATGAATGGTGCAGGTAAATCCACACTCATTAAAACTTTAGCCGGCGTGATAGAGCCGCTTTCAGGTGAGCGCACATCGAGCGAACATTTAAACCTTGGCTACTTCGCTCAGCATCAAATGGATGCACTTGATGCCGATGCCAGCCCAATGCTGCAACTGGGTCGTTTAGCAGGTAAGAAAATTTCTGATGCTGAATTGCGCGCTTATCTCGGTAGCTTTGGTTTTAGCGGCGAGCGTATGGATACCGTCTGCGGCAGTTTCTCAGGTGGCGAGCGCGCGCGCCTCGCACTGGCACTGATTGTTTGGCAACGTCCGAATGTCTTGGTGCTCGACGAACCAACCAATCATTTAGATTTAGATATGCGCCATGCACTGACGTTAGCGTTGCAAGACTTTAAGGGAGCCGTTGTTTTGGTGTCTCACGAACGTCAATTGATTGCCAGTGTTTGTGATGATTTACTACTGGTTCATGGTGGTGTGTGCAGCACGTTCGATGGTGACTTAGCGGACTATGCGCAGTGGCTGAAACTCACCCGTCAACAAGAAATGGCGGCAAAGACACCGAAGCCAGAAAAGACAGCTCACAAAAGTACAGAGCCAACTCCAGCGAAGATCGTAGCTAAAGAAACGGTCGTAACACCTCAGGCGGTTGAGAAATCAACTGCACCAAGCAAACCAATCGATAAAGAGTTAGCACGGAAAGAAGCTGCTGCAAAACGTGAACAAACTCGTCCACTACGCAGCAAAATTGAGAAAGCAGAGAAAGAAGTCAAAGATCACCAAGTCAAGCTCAAGCAGCTTGAACTGACCATGGCGGACACTGGTTTATATGAAGCCTCTCGCAAAGCAGAGCTTCTTAAACTCATGGAACAGCAACAGCAATCGTTGGCTGCGATCGCTCAGCTGGATGAAAGTCTTCTAGAAATGATGATGCAATTAGATGAGCTAGAATCTGCATAGTACAAAGCAAAGTGGACACCCAATAAAAATGACACGCAATGTGTCGTTTTTTTATGTCTACGTTCCACGTGGAACACTTAGCGCCATCGCCATGCAGACTTTATAAAAACCGCTCAAGCTCAACAGGATCATGTGCACAGAAAATTTTAATTTCATGACCATGCGATTGCTGTAGCGTTCGCAACCGGTTCAGATTTTCAATTCGTTTACGGCGATCCGTTTGTACAATTTGTTCAAACAGCCTAACCCCAAGAGGCATCTCGGGATGAGGCTGTAATTGGCCTCGGTAGAAATAAGCATCACCGCAATGCAGCAACCAACCTTCTTCTCCGCGCACTGCAACACCACAATGTCCACGGGTATGTCCAATCAGTGGCACCAACAAAATATCTTCAGAAAGCCCCTTTATTGGCTGGGCATTGTTCAGCCCAAACCAACTCTCACCCACCCCAGAGTCATACTTTACCCACCGTGGACTATGTGCCCATTGCACTGGCAGATAGCGCGAATGACTGCGAAAATCAGGATGCATCGCCGCTTCAAACTCTGGCGCAAACACATGGACTTTCGCATTCGGAAAATCAGGCAAACCACCCGCGTGATCTAAATCAAGATGAGTCAAAATAATGTGGCGCACATCATTCACAGAAAATCCCAACTGTTGAATTTGTGACACAGCAGCTTCTCTCAAATCAAACCTTGGACGCGTCAATGCAACAAAAGGTTGACCCAAACGCTTAGGGTCTTCGATATCAAGTTTACCGATACCCGTATCTACCAAAACCAACCCATTACGCGGTGTTTCAATGAGTAACACATGACAGACTAATTTAGCGGGTTCTAACCAGCCACCCTGACCATTCATAAGTCTCGCACAGGCAGGACACATCGTCCCACAATTTAAATGATGGACACGTAAACCCATAAAAAGTTCCTTTCAAGATAAGCAAAAAATTGTTGTTGTATTCAAATATGCACGCATTATCTTATACCAATTCATCCACAAACCAACCAAAGTCAGCCTCAACACGCATAAAAAAATCGACACCTTTAAGTATCGATTTTTCTTTCAACTCACCACATTTTTTTTCAGTCTTAACTACGCATCCAAGTTGGTGACTGAGAGAGCATTCTCTTCAATAAAGATACGACGAGGCTCTACATCATCACCCATTAGACACGAAAACATGTGATCAGCTTCAAGCGCGTCATGAATTGAAACCCTCAACATGCGACGATTCTCTGGATCCATCGTGGTTTCCCATAACTGCTCAGGATTCATTTCACCCAAACCTTTATAGCGTTGAACCGTCACACCACGACGCGAATCATTCATTAAATGATCCCACAACTCGCTAAACGAGTTGATCTGGAATTGCTTATCGCCACGTTTCAACAGTGCGCCTTCTTCCAAAATACTTCGCCACTGATGACTCAAGCTCATCAAACGGGCGTACTCGCCTGATTGGAAGAAATTCAAATCAAGCAAGTAATGCTGTGGTAGTTGATGAACATGGATGGTGAGACGCGGCCAATGACGTTGACTATCACCTTCACCAAAGCTCTCGACACTAATCTCGGGTTTCAATGATGGTAGTTTCACAGCAACCACTTCCATCAAGCTTTGTGCCCAAGCTTCAACAAACGCTTTATCCTTGGAGTGTTCCACGTGGAACACTTCTTGATGAATCAAGCATTGCAACATAGTCATTGGATAGCGTTGTGATAGGCGCTGCATAATCTTTTGCGTGGCTTGATAGTCACGAATAAGTGCTTCCAACTGCGGACCGGCAACAGCTGGGGCATCAGTTGCCAAGTGCAATGAAACATCATCCAGCGCACTTGAAAGCAGATACTCTTCCAACGCATCATTATCTTTTAAATACTGTTCTTGCTTACCGCGCTTGATTTTATACAACGGTGGCTGAGCAATATAAATATAGCCTCGCTCAAACAATTCTGGCATTTGTCTAAAGAAGAACGTCAGCAACAGCGTGCGGATGTGTGAACCATCCACGTCCGCATCGGTCATGATAATGATTTTATGGTAGCGCAATTT
>CAYJUB010000208.1:0-4967 GCA_964373145.1 uncultured Moraxellaceae bacterium | reverse complement strand
AATCATTAATACGATTAATCAAAGGTCACACATTTTATGAGTAACAGCCGTGCTCAGAAAGTACTCCTTATTCCAATTCCAAATCAAGATTTTGATCCGACTGAGGTTGCTGTGCCTTGGCGAGTGCTAACCCATCATGGGCACAAAGTTGTTTTCGCGACACCTGATGGCAAGCAAGGTCGTGCTGATGATTTTATGGTGACTGGCGAAGGACTGGATCTTTGGGGCTGGATTCCGTTATTAAAGAAACTCAAATTGGTTGGTTTGACGCTCAGAGCCAATAGCGATGCACGTGGTGCGTATGCTGCGTTAGAGCAGGATAAGGCGTTTCAAGCGCCATTAAAATATGAAGATTTACAGGTTGCGGATTTTGACGGTGTCGTTTTACCCGGCGGGCATCGCGCACGCGGCATGCGCGCGTATTTGGAAAGTCAGACTTTGCAAAGTTTTGTCGGCGCGTTTTTTGATTCAGAAAAACCTGTTGCGGCGATTTGTCATGGCGTGGTGCTCGCAGCACGCAGTCACTCTCCAAAAACTGGCAAATCAGTGCTGCATGGTCGTCAAACAACAGCACTCACATGGAAGATGGAAAACACTGCTTCGCTGCTGATGAAGTTTATGGGGCGTGTGTGGGATGCGGATTATTACCGGACTTACACGGAAGAAAATGATGAAGCGAAAGGTTATCAAAGTGTACAAGCTGAAGTGACACGGGTATTAGCACGTCCAGAGGATTTTCTGGATGCCACTTCAGATTTGCCAGATTTCTTTCGAAAAGACAGCGGGCTTTTTCGGGATACAGAACAAGATGCGCGTGCAGCTTTCGTTGTGACCGATGGGAATTATGTTTCTGCACGATGGCCGGGGGATGCGCATCAGTTTGCTTTAGCGTTTGCAAAGTTGCTTTAATACTTTTGTTTTAATACAGCCGCTTAAGATTTTTTCTCAACGGCGATTTTATGAATTGCCGTTTCATCTAGACGATATACGCCTCTAAAATTTTCCGCATCTTTAAACCGACGATATGACCAAACATATTGCGCCGGATCACGACGAATCATGGTTTCTATGCTTTGATTTAAAACGGTCACAGAGGTTGTCAAATCTGGATCTTGAATTGCTATAGGCATTGATTCACAAAGCACGCTAAAGCCATTATTTCCTTCATTTCTGATACAGCTTAAAGCGATGACGGAGCATTTAGTTTTTTGAGCGAGCTTGGAAACGAGCGTCGTTGTCATCACTTCGTGTCCAAAAAAAGGCGCATAAATCCCACCACTGGGTTCAGGTACATGGTCGGGTAGGATGATGGTGAAACCACCTTTTTTCAGCGTTTTAAAAATGGCTCTTACGCCCACTTCATCGGTCGGAACAAGTGTTGCATGTAACCTTTGTCGTGCATCCAGCATGAATTGATTCATACCCGCATTATCTGAGGGCTTATACATGATGGTTGGCGAACCAAATTGATTAATCCACGCGTTCATCATTTCCCATGTCCCTAAATGAGGGACAACAGCAATCATGCCTTTCGGGTCAGCGAGCGCATTTTTTAGGATGTCTAAACCTTCGACATGTTTAATCTGATCGATACTGTATTTTGGCGGCATGCCCCAGCACTTAATCGATTCCATGACGGTGAGGCATTGATTGGTCACGCTCTGTCTTTCAAGGCTTAAACGCGCAGACTCTTCGAGTTCTGGAAAGGCGAGCATGAGATTGACGCGTGTTGTCCAGCGTAGTCCAGAATGCGGAAAAAGCATCATGATGCCAGCAACGCTACGGGCAAAAATCCGCAGTAGCGCAAGTGGAAGCTTAGCAATGCTGTGTAGAGTTGAATTCATGCTGCTGCAACGATTTACCAAGGTGAAGTTGTGAATGTCGATTGACTGAACATGAGGTTCAGCGCGTTGACAACGTTAAAGCGCGGCATCATTTCCACGCAGAACGACCCAATCTTGTTTGCCATTGCCTGTATCGCCTTTCGCCAAAGTCAGTGCAGTTTTTTGTTGATGTTTACCGATCAGGGGTAATGTGGAGTCAATGTCCACTTGGCATTGGTAATGATCTTTCCTGCTGGTTTCTTTACAGGATAATTTTTTTAGGTCATTCACTTTAATCGTCATCGCCTCGCCACCAAACTTACGCGTTAAGTTATTGGTGTGCTCCACTTCATTGGTATAGGCTGTTTTGATATCGCTTTCTGAAGGCTCGCGTGAGCAGCCAGTGAGTAATACTGTCGTGGCTAAAACCAGAATCAGGGGCGCTGTAACTCGGAGATTTTTCAATGAAGTTGACCTTTTCTGTACAAAGTATCTTGTTTATAAGATGCGGAATGCACGAATAGTATCACCGCGTTGGTAAATTTGTCTGTAGCAAAATCAGTAAAGGCTCAGGCAATGGGTGATTCATCCGTAATAAAATTGACTTGCTAAAATGTGAGTGATAGGTTCAGTGCACTAATTTAATGAATTGATATCAATCGTTAAAAAAATGTCGATGAATAAGTTCAAAGGAATGTCGTATGTATAAAGCGGGATGGAGTAAGCAGGAAATTGAGATTAAGCCGCGTGGCTATGCCATGTTTGGTTATGGTCAGTGGCATCATCGTGCTTATGGTCAGCAAACGCCGCTTTATGCACGCGCATTGTATATTGCTGACGCAAAGGATCATGGATTGATTTTTTGTTGCCTTGATATGGGGTGTATAACGGGCGCAATGCGGTCTGGTGTCTGTAGTCAATTGCGCGAACGCATGGGGAGTGCATTTAACGAATCCTCGTTTGTGTTTACTGCAACGCATACTCATTCTGCACCGGGTGGGTGTTCGCATGAAGCGTTGTATAACATGCCGACACCCGGCTTTGTCCCAGAGCATGTCGCTGCAGTGGTAAGCGCGAGTGTTGAAGCGATTCTTACCGCATGGCAGTCCGCTGCGCCGACTGATTTGGGTATCAGCACGACGCGTTTTGCAGATGATGTGCCTGTGGCTTGGAATCGTTCCTTGGCTTCATATAACCGCAATCTTGACGTTGTATCGCGAGGTCGATCTGAAACTCATCTTGCTTTAGATCGCAATATGTCGCTATTAAGTTTTCGCCGTGATGGTGAGCTGAAATCGTTGTTGTCTTTGTTTGGTGTACATGCGACTTGTTTAAGTAGTCATTTAAACCGACATGATGGGGATAATAAAGGCTATGCATCTGCACATGCTGAGGAATCGTTGGCTGCCAATGGCGTTGCAATTTTTGCTCAAGCGACGGCAGGCGACATCTCTCCGCATTTCCAAGGAAAAGGTGATTCGAAGCGTCGTAAAAGTATTAAAGGTGAGGCTGAATATGTCTATGCGGCAAAAAATGGACATTATCAAAGTGATCTTGCGTTATCCGCTTTAGCAAACAAGAATGAAGAAACGCTAGTGGGTGAAATTGATTCGATTTTAAGTTTAATTGATTTTACTAAGGTTCATGCTTCGCCTGAATACACCAATGGCGTTATGAATGCACGGACGAGTGATCCGTGTCATGGTGTTGCGTTCTTTCAGGGTGTACGAATCGATGGGCCGGGGGCGCCTGCTTTGATTGCTGGGGCGGCTGCGGCGTTAGCGAAGTCTGTGAGAATTTTTCATTTGAATGCACTTCCTGCAGATTCCGAAGAAGGACAATATTATCAACGTCTATATGCTTCACAGGGGAACAAACCGATTTTGCTTGAAGCGGGTCGTAAACGGATTTTGGGTCGTGCAATGGGTGCAATTTTACCGAGTGTGATTGATCCGTTGATTGGTGAGATGAAGCGTCAAATTAATGCAGATGCCATTAAAGAAAGTCCGATGGTTGCGACTTGTCTGCCTTTGCAGATTGTGACGATTGGGCAGTTGGCGCTAGTGAGTTGTCCGGGTGAATTTACAACGATTGCGGGCAAGCGTGTTTTGGAAACGGTGAAAGCACGGTTGCAAAAACGTGGCATTGAGCATGTGCTGATTTGTACGTATTGCAATGATTATATGGGTTATGTGACGACGCAAGAGGAGTATCAGGAACAAGCTTACGAAGGTGGACATACTTTGTTTGGTCAATGGACTTTAGCAGCGTTTCAGACTGAGTTTGCAAAGTTGGCGGATGAGATGTTGAAACCACATGCGGAACGGAAGCATGATCGAGTGACAAGGCCATTGCCTGTTCCAGAGCATGAGTTGGCGTTGAGGAGTAATTTGGCTGTGCCGAGTTAGGTAGACTAGGAGTAGAGGCTTTTGATTGAGGAAAATAAAGATAAAGAAAAATATATACGTGACTTAGATTGGAATAATGAGCCTTCTGTCCAAAAGAAAGGTATTCAATCTGCTTTAGATATGGTTAAAAAAGGTCAGTTAGACGTTAAAGATTTGATTCAATCATCTTTAGGTAAGCAATATTGGGAAAATTCGGCTCGTGTATTATTGGAGTTGCCGTCAGAATTTATATTTGGGTATGAAGAATTATTATTTAACGCTATACAGGATATGAATTGGCCTGGAACCGAGCTTATTATTGAGCTACTTTCTCGTCAGCCTATAGCCAATTTAATTAAATTGTACACAAGTGCTTATGAGAACGCGAAGCTGGAAAATGATGATCTTTGGATATATGGTTTGTTTTTACTAGGGGAAAAAATAAATGTTCAAAATCTGTTGGATGATACTTTGGATGAAATGCGATTAATACTCGATCAAATATAACGTGTATTTAGTCTGTCGAAGATAGATCAGTTTGCTAATAGTACAAGCGTAATGTGGAATAAGCCAAAGTAGCAGTAAAAATCATTGAAAACAGTGGAGTGTTTTTTGATTGAGATTGGCGCAATGCGTTTAGGCTTATTGCACCTTATTTACTGACTTCAAGATAAGTACAAGACCATACAACAATTGCGAGCTAAAGATGAGAATCTATCATGAGAGTTATCCGCTGGCTATGGCTTATCTTCCCTTG
>CAYJUB010000207.1:0-4989 GCA_964373145.1 uncultured Moraxellaceae bacterium | reverse complement strand
CGCCATGAAGACCAAATAATGTCGAAATAATGACGAGCATGAACACTTCGCCAGCGTAGCGAAATGGACGTTGCACAAAACTATGCGGATACCACAATTGCACTGCTTCAAGCAGAATCAAGAATGGCAGAAACATCGCTGCACGGCCCAGAAAACCATACAGCAAATCTGCCAACCACGCGCCAGCGATTCCACTCGCATTGGTTACACGCTGGGTATCACTCGACAAGTGCGTCCATCCCGGATCAAACGGCGTATAGGTGATCGTTGCGACCAGCGAATATGTCCCGATAATCACCAAAAAAATGGTGATGAGCACTCGATGCGCCCGCGCGTCCGTCAAAGTCGTTGCATTCAACATAAAAACATTTACCCTAAACCAATGCACCGCTTAAACCCTGTCCAACCACCAGTCAAACAAAAGCTAAGCAACAACCAAGCAAAATTCCCAATACAGCAGTCTAAACAAAATAATCGTGCGGCGCACTGCTTCTCATCATCATTCGTCCATTTTATACGTCAAAAATTACGCATCAAAAAACGGGACTTTCGCCACCGCCTGACGGTATTCCTGCTCAATGCGATCCACCAGCTCAGCTGTCGGCACAATATCATTAATCGAACCGACGCCATGCCCTGCACTCCACACATCTTTCCACGCTTTAATATTCTTAATTTTCACATCTTCAGCGGTGTAATGATTTGGATCTAATCCTGCACGGACAATCGACGCTTTTAGATAATGCGCTGGCACGCCAGAGAAAATAGGACTGAGCACCACGTCTGCCGCTGCACTCTCTAAAAGAATCGTTTTATAGTCTTCACTCGCCATGGATTCTGTCGTCGCGATAAAACGCGTTCCGATATAGGCCATATCCGCACCCAACACCTCCAGCGCACGTACCGTTTGACCGTTGGAAATCGAACCACCGACAATCAGTAACCCATCCCAAAATTCACGGATTTGCGATACAAACGCAAACGGATTCAGTGCGCCCGTATGACCACCGGCCCCACCAGTCACAAGAATCAAGCCATCGACTTTTGCCGCCGCTGCTTTTTGTGCATGACGAATCGAAACCACATCATGAATCACCTTACCGCCCCATGCATGCGCACGTTGAACGGCTTCAGTTGGGTCACCCACTGACGTAATCAGCACAGGGACTTTAAACTCTTCCGCGAGGGCTAATTCTTCTTCCTTACGATCATTCATCTTATCTAAGAGAATGATATTCACCGCGTAAGGCGCAGCATTTGGATGTGACTTTTGGAAAGCTTGCATCTGCGTTAACCAATCACGCAGGTCATCTAAGGTTCTTGCATTTGCCGCTGGAAATGAACCGACGACACCAGCATGACAACAGGCTTGTACCAACGCTAAATTAGACACCAAAAACATCGGTGCGGCGATGATTGGCAAACGTAAAGAAGAACCAAAAAGTGAATGAACTGACATGAATACAACTCGCAAATGGCTAAAATAAAATTGCCCCAATCGTGCTGGAAATAACCGACAGTTTCAATGGATTATTGGAAACAAAAATGAACTTCCCGCCATTCTGTATACTGCCTGCACAGCGCCATCGTTCATATTAACCTATAAACAAAGCACGATCTAATTTACCAATAACTAAGGTACAAAAATGACGATATCTCCATTTATCGGTGGCTGCCATTGCCGCAACATTCAATTCGAAATGAATTTAACGCGCGAAGCAAACACATATACTCCAAGAGCATGTGATTGTGATTTTTGCCTCAAACATGGCGCGTCATATCTTTCCGATTCCGAAGGAAAACTGGTCATCACAATCAAGGATGAACGTAATGTAAATAAGTACCAACAAGGCGATAAAATCGCTGACTTTCTCATATGTAGGAATTGTGGCGTGCTTGTTGGCGGCACGAGCGAAATCCATGGAAAGCTTTATGCCACCATTAACAGCAAAGCCATTACCCATCATGCCAAGTTCGGCGCTGAGAAAAGTGCTTCACCGAAAAAGCTGGATGCGCAAACCAAAACTGAGCGCTGGGAAGATATTTGGTTTTCAAACACGTTGATCAGAATAATGAACAAATAATCCAATGTATTGAACGCGCTAATTAAGCTATATTTAAACAGTCTAATATTCACAAAAGAGCCAAACCATGGAAAACCTCCCGATTACTGACGAAAAACTTAAAAAAGCCAAAACACTCACCATGATTATTTATGGACTTTATGCGGTTTCGTTTCTCTTCATCATTACATGCATTATCGCAATCATCATGAATTACATTAAAAAAGATGATGTTGCTGGGACTTGGCTAGAAAGTCATTTCCGCTGGCAGATCAGAACGTTTTGGTTTAGCTTACTTTGGCTAATTATCGGTACGATTACTTCTATCATTGTGATCGGTTGGGCCATCCTTGCCGTGAACTGTATTTGGTTTATTTATCGACTTGTCAAAGGTTTCCTCAATCTGAGCGAAAACAAACCGATGTATGTGAATTAAGGTCTAAAAATCCAATCATAGTAGGGTGCGCACTGCGCACCTGAATTAAACGAATGGTGCACGGTGTGCACCTTGTATACTAAATATAATTAGAATAGGTCAGGAACTATAAATGGAACTTCATGAACTTCTGGAGAAAGTTAATGACGAAGAAAGTTTTCTACTTTTTGCAAAAGCATTAATTGCTGATCGTACAATCTCAATTGAAAAAGAAGAAATCTGTCCCAGTACCTCCTATGATTCTGATCACAATGGTTGGAGCAATACATCTATTAAATCATTCCTTGAAGCCGCTGTTGCATGGGCTGAAGATACTAATTTCGGTATTTCTCAAGGGATTCCATCTTCCAATTTTTGGAATCGATTCGCCTCATTCCTTTACTGTGGGAAAATTTATGAATAAATAAGCATAAGTAGGCTGCAGCCATAACTTGTTATGTCTTAGCTAGAGCAATAATTAATAACCAAAGAGAATAGAATGTGGGATCTAATCAAAAAGTTCTCGTAGGTTGGGTAGACACAGGAAACCCAACAATGCATTAATTAAAAAACTGCACCCACCTAATCGTTGGGCTTCGTTCCTCAGCACCAACCTACTACGCTTGACCTATCGAGCTCCATCTCATTTACCCAATTCTTAACAGTTCTCCAATCAAATCAATCAACCTACCTTGATAATATGAGATAGGATAAAGCTCTCAAATTCAAACAACTCAGCTCAACAACAGGAAATATCGACATGGCAACAGTTCTATTAGGCGGCAACGAAATCAACTTAATCGGCGACCTACCCGCACAAGGTTCAGCCGCGCCAGACTTCACCCTGACGACACATGAACTCCATGATGTCACGCTTGCAACCTATGCAGGCAAACGCAAAGTTCTCAACATTTTTCCAAGTGTCGATACGCCGACCTGCGCATCATCTGTTCGTAAGTTCAACGAACAAAGCAGTAAAGTTGAAAACACCGTAGTCCTCTGCATTTCTGCAGACTTACCTTTTGCTCAATCTCGATTCTGTGGCGCAGAAGGCCTGCATAACGTCATCAATCTCTCCACATTCCGTCATCCAGAATTTATCGGCAACTATGGCCTGACATTCGCAGCGGGTCCATTAGTAGGTTTAGCAGCACGTGCAGTCGTAGTTCTCGATGAAAGCAACAACGTCTTACATGCTGAACTGGTCAAAAACGTAAGTGATGAACCAAATTACGCAGCAGCATTAGCCGTACTCTAATTTTTTGGATGGTTCTCAATCTCTCGTAGTCTCAAATGAGGCTACGTTTGTCATCAATGGTCCAATCTAAACATTCACATAAAAATATAATCACTTTTCAAGGATTGGGAAGCTTCTCATCAGAGCAAGACGCTAAATTTGACCTCTTTATAAGGATATAAATGCATGGAACAAATGAGTATGGTTCAACTACTGCCGTTTGCACTGGCAGTGGTCATGATGGGATTAGGTCTAGAACTGACCCTTGCAGACTTTGCTCGCGTATCGAAGCATCCCAAAGCTGTGGCAATTGCTTTAGCCTGTCAATTGCTGGTCATGACGACAATTGCTTTTGTGATTATTCATCTACTTGATTTGCCGCCACTATTGGCTGTCGGCATGATGCTACTTGCGGCTTCCCCTGGCGGCGCAACAGCCAACTTATACAGTTTTCTATTTCGCGGTGACGTGGCCTTAAATATTACGTTAACTGCGGTGAATTCAATCTTAGCTGTTTTTACCCTACCCATTATCGTCAACCTAGCAAGCCAGTATTTTTTACAAAGTGACCAACAACTCGGGTTACAGTTTGCTAAGGCAGTACAAGTATTTATGATTGTCCTCGTGCCTGTGGCTTTAGGGATGATCATTCGCCGATATACACCTGATTTCGCCCATAAGATGAATAAGCCTGTACGAATTTTTTCTGTCATTCTGCTCATTGCGATCATCTTGGGTGCGCTGCTGAAAGAAAAAGAACACTTATTCACTTGGATTACACAAGTTGGCGTGGCAACTTCATTGTTTTGTATCGCCAGTTTATGCGTAGGTTATTTTGTACCCCGATGGTTTAAAATTCCAGAAGCACAAGCACGCGCCAGCGCTTTTGAGATTGGGATTCATAATGGTACGCTCGCGATGACGATCGCATTAAGTGTCATGAACAACCCAACCGTTGCGATTCCCGCCGCCATCTATTCGATTCTTATGTTTTTTTATGCGGCTGTTTTTGGTTTACTGATTACCCGAAAGGATGCCAAAAAATTGAGTTAAGATTGAAGAAATGTCGATATCCTGATACAAAAGATGACTCTGCCTCATAAAACACATGAGGCTCGATCATGATTGAATAATAGAAAGTATTACCGTAAATCCTTCCATACTGATAAGTATTTTGAAACTATGTCTAATCCTGTCACAAAAACTGAAGCACTTCACCTTGAACGCCAACTCGCAACCTATGCCAATGCAATGGATAGCCTTGTACGGATTCC
>CAYJUB010000206.1:0-4997 GCA_964373145.1 uncultured Moraxellaceae bacterium | reverse complement strand
ACGTTTCACGATCGGGTGCACTTGCTGCAGCAGGTGGTTTGCCAGTGATTGCGTCAGGTGGGATTCCCAACCTTGATGAGCTTCGTGGTTTGATCGGTCTAGCGGGTATTCTGGGTGCGATCACAGGTCGTGCGATTTACGAAGGCACGCTGAATCTGAGAGAAGCTCAAGCCATTTGGGATGTCTAAGCGTTAACAACGATCAGTAAAGTCGAAAAGCCGCTTGAGGATGATGTCTAAATTACACATCCTCAAGCGCGGCGGACAATAGCGTTTCAACTTGCCACACGCGATACAAACTACAGAATACGTGACGACGTCCGCCTACCTTCAATTCAAATGCAGGTAAATCAGGCACACCGAGTGCGGTTGCGCCATTTTGGTTACGTTCAAGCCATGCCATCGCTGCCACTGAATCACTGATCGCAACATCAGGCAACACTTTGCTAAAGTGCGGCAAAAAATCCATATCTAAGCCTTGCGACCACACACCTTCGAGCATTTCCAAGGCGCGATTGAGGCGTGCTTCGTGTTTGAGATTGACTAATGTTTTGGTCATCGCCATGACACCTGCGGCATCAGGACGGCAAAATGGGGAAAATGGAACACCTACCCGTTTCGATAGACGCATTGCCAAGCGCCAATCGAATGCATCACGACCTTGATAAGGTAAGGGAAAGAATTTTACTTTGACGTTGTAATAACCGACCATTTCTTGCTGTAAATAACGCAGCACCAAATAGGTAAATGGATCTTCCAACGCGCCATAAAACTTGAGCACAGGTCGCATTGCTTGGATGTCAGCTAGTAATTCAGGATCACTGACGAGATGCTCGCCCCATTCAACATGATTGATCAGGAAAACGGGTTCGCTGGTCAGTAATTTCTGATGTTGAAGTCGCCTAGTCAGGCGTAAAAAATCATCAATCGCTAAATAGTGGCGACCTGCAAAGGCGATATAAGCTTCACTCAAAGGCTCTTCAGTGAATTCAACCTTTGGAATTAAAGTGTCACTCACAGGAGTTGCAGGTTTACGCTGAATCGCCATCTGATGCAGCAAAGCGAGCTTGCCGCTTTGATTTTGCCAAATCATGTGGAAGACATTTTGCAAAAGTCTTAGAAACTCAGCACCTTGCAGCGGTGTTAGTGACAAAATTTCTTGTGCTTGCAGCATCAGCGCTTTGTTTGGCTCAATATAATCTTCTTGGAAAACAAAGCGATGTTGCTGAGCCAGCACTGCAGCATCATGATGGGTGTAACGTAACCACTGCTCCGCAGTTAAGTTGTGCGGAGGCTCAGCAGATTGGGTAGAGATAATGATTTTTAGAGGGCGCAGTCTGGGAATTAAGAGACTGTCTAATTGGGTTAAAATCTGAACTAAAAGATAACTATACGCATCATCTAATCGCAAAAATACAGTCAGCGTTGCCCGATTTGCACGCGCCGACGGTCGTCGTGATCGAGTAGGCCGTTGCAGCAACCAGCGTGATCGTAACGGATCAAGCCATCTTCGCGTAAGCGACATTGGGATACCTAAGCTTGTAATAGAGGGTCTCTAATGATGGGTTTGTTTTTAACATAAAAAACGACGTTTCGCCACGTTCTAAAAATGAAATGTACTTCTGATTTCACGAATGCCAATCAAAAGCACATTTCTCTACATTTTTTATTTTGCTCATATTTTTTCTTCTCTTACCCGTTATGCAGGCAAGAGAAGAAAATCTGACTTCGATTAAAACAAATCGAGATCAGTTGTTGCACCTGTTGATGCACTTGATACCAAACGCGCGTATTTTGCCAAGACACCGCGGGTGTATTTTGGTGCTGGGCGAACCCATGCAGCACGACGTGTTGCGATTTCTTCCTCACTGACGAGCAAGTTCAGTTCGCGAGTTTCAGCATCAATCACAATTCGATCACCGGTGTGAACCAAGCCAATCAAGCCGCCTTCAAAGGCTTCAGGGGTAATGTGACCAACCACGAAACCATGCGAACCACCACTGAAACGACCATCAGTAATCAACGCAACGCTTTGACCTAAGCCTTTACCCATGACGGCAGAGGTTGGTTTCAACATTTCGCGCATGCCTGGGCCGCCTTTCGGACCTTCGTCTTTAATGACGATGACGTCGCCAGCAACCACTTCACCATTCAAAATGCCTGCCATCGCTTCGATTTCGCCGCTGTAAACGCGCGCATTCCCTTCAAAACGCAGACCTTCTTTACCCGTGATCTTCGCAACTGAACCTTCTTCAGCCAGATTGCCTTTCAAAATCACCAAATGCGAATCAGGTTTGATTGGTTTATCAAACGGCATGATGATTTGTTGGTCAGCTGGGTAATCTTGAACATTGGCCAAGTTTTCAGCCAAGGTTTTACCAGTAACGGTTAAACATGAGCCGTCCAACATACCGCGATCGAGCATACGTTTCATCAATGGTTGAATACCACCAATCGCGACCAATTCGCTCATCATGTATTTGCCTGATGGGCGTACGTCAGCGAGGAGTGGCGTATCTTTGCCAATGCGAACGAAATCGTCCAGCGTCAGATCCACATCCACAGTACGTGCCATACCAATCAAATGCAGGACGGCATTGGTTGAGCCGCCGAGCACAATCACGATTTTAATCGCATTTTCAAATGCTGCTTTGGTCATGATGTCGCGTGGTTTGATGTCGAGGCGCAGCAAATTCATCACCGCTTCGCCTGCACGTTGGCAGTCGTTGTGCTTTTCTTGTGACACGGCATCTTGTGCTGATGAACCCGGCAAGCTCATGCCGAGTGCTTCGATTGCTGATGCCATGGTGTTTGCAGTGTACATACCGCCACATGAACCTGGACCTGGGATCGCAACTTCTTCAATTTGTTTGACTTGAATCGCTGACAGTTCGCCTTTGGCGTGTTGTCCAACGGCTTCGAATACTGAAATGATGTCAGTATGACCCGCGCCCGGCTTGATCGAACCACCGTACACGAATACGGATGGGCGATTTAAACGCGCTAAGCCCATGATGCAACCTGGCATGTTTTTGTCACAACCGCCAATCGCGATCAGTCCATCAAAGCCTTCACAGCCAGCAACCGCTTCAATGGAGTCAGCAATGATTTCGCGTGACACCATTGAGTATTTCATGCCTTCAGTACCGTTTGCGATACCGTCAGAAATCGTAATGGTATTGAAAATCACGCCTTTGCCGCCCGCCGCATTGGTACCGGCTTCTGCTTCGCGCGCCAAACCGTCAATGTGCATGTTGCACGGCGTGACCATTGCCCATGTTGAGGCAATCCCAATTTGTGGTTTTTTGAAATCTTCGTCAGAAAAACCTACCGCACGTAGCATCGCACGCGCTGGCGCGAATTCGATGCCGTCAACCACTTGTGATGAGTGTTTGCGGATATTGAGGTTGTCCTGATCTTTGTTGCTGTCATTGCTCATGGGATGTGCCTTTTTTCATGGATCTCGGTAATAGCGTGCAATTCTATCCTTCATGCCGCGCAAGTGAAAGGCATGATGTGAAAAGATTGGCAGCAAAATACTTCACTACCATTATTTTTAACAATGGTTCAATTTTCACCAACACGGAAAAACAAAATATTGTAGGGGGCGACCTGTGGTCGCCCAAACAATACCAAATCAGGGCGACCATAGGTCGTCCCCTACATGAAGGAATGTTTCCATCCCCTTCTAAATCTTCCCCTTGAAGGGGAAGACTTCAAAGCATGTAATCCCCCAGTCAGTTATAATCACCACCATCTCACCAAGTATTGAAAACAACGACTGTGAATCTTATTTTCGCTGGAACACCTGAATTTGCCGCAACGGCACTGCAAGCTTTGATTGATGCAGGACACAACATTTGTGCGGTCTATACCCAACCTGATCGTCCTTCTGGACGTGGGCAAAAAATGACGCCGTCTGCGGTAAAAGCACTCGCGTTGACACACAACATACCTGTGTATCAACCGATTCATCTAAAAAGTAGCACCGAAGAAGGTCGCGCCGCACAAGCGGAATTGGCGCAAATCGTTGCTGAATCCAACGTCGATGCGATGATTGTTGCGGCATATGGTTTAATTTTGCCGCAAACGGTGTTGGATATGCCGCGTTTGGGTTGTCTGAACATTCATGCGTCATTGCTACCACGCTGGCGTGGAGCTGCGCCGATTCATCGGGCGATTTTGGCAGGGGATGCAGAGACTGGCATTACCATCATGCAAATGGATGCAGGACTCGACACGGGCGATATGTTGTACACAGCGACACTACCGATTGAAAATAACGATACCAGCGCAACGCTGCATGATCGCTTGGCGACATTAGGCGGTGAAGCTGTTGTGCATTCATTAGATAAATTAGCGCATTATCAAGAAAATAAAACCAAGCAAAATAATGATCTCGCCAATTACGCGGCGAAACTGACCAAAGCCGAAGGTAAAATGGATTGGACACAATCGGCAGACGTCTTAGATCGTTTGGTACGCGGCTTACAGCCTTGGCCTGTCGCATATACCCAAATCGGTGATGACGTGTTGCGGGTTTGGTCAGCGGAATTGCTGGAGACTGAGGCAAATGCGGGTCAATCAGGTGAGATCATTCACATTGACAGACTGGGTGTGACAGTCCGTTGTGGGGATGGGCAATCGCTACGCCTCACCCAACTGCAATGGGCAGGCGGCAAACCTCTAAATAGCGTACAAATCCTTCAAGCGCAAAAACTTCAAATTGGGCAACGCCTACAAGGAATAAGTCAATGAGCCTTCCACCAAGATCAGCAAAACCGCGTAAGTTTCATAACGCACCTGCCAATGCCAAACCACGCCCCGCCGCGCTCAATCTGCGCGCGCAAGTGATTCGCGTGATCGTCAGTGTGCAAGAAGGTGAGTCGCTAAATACACTGTTGCCCAAAGCACTAGAAAAAACACTTGAGCGTGATCGTGGTTTATTTAATGAATTTGTGATGGGTACGTTGCGGCATTGGTTTGCGTTGGATGAAG
>CAYJUB010000205.1:0-5010 GCA_964373145.1 uncultured Moraxellaceae bacterium | reverse complement strand
GAGTTTTTAAACGCGTTATAAACGTTCCCTGCTAATAAAGGGATTAAGACATCTTTATTAAGAGTACCAACTGGATCTGATTTAGTTATAAACGTTCCCTGCTAATAAAGGGATTAAGACACAGTAAGACCTTTCTTACTAAAACTTCCAGGTTATAAACGTTCCCTGCTAATAAAGGGATTAAGACGCATCGGATTTAATTCTTTTACTAAAAGAATAAAGTTATAAACGTTCCCTGCTAATAAAGGGATTAAGACGTATTATAACCATTCTTATACACTTGTCTTTCATGTTATAAACGTTCCCTGCTAATAAAGGGATTAAGACATTTGCATCACGGTAAAATAGATGTCCACGATAATGTTATAAACGTTCCCTGCTAATAAAGGGATTAAGACAGTACCATAACAATAGTAATGAGTAAAAGGTAACTGTTATAAACGTTCCCTGCTAATAAAGGGATTAAGACCACGAACTTCCAATGCTTGCGCATCTGTCTTAGTTATAAACGTTCCCTGCTAATAAAGGGATTAAGACTTGATGCTTATTTTCATTAAACCAACGTCTTAAGTTATAAACGTTCCCTGCTAATAAAGGGATTAAGACATCAAGCTTTTGCACAACACCCGTGAAACGATTGTGTTATAAACGTTCCCTGCTAATAAAGGGATTAAGACCACTTATTTATCTCTTTACTAGCTTCTAATCCAGCGTTATAAACGTTCCCTGCTAATAAAGGGATTAAGACCACCATTAATACCTTGATTACCATTAATACGAAGAAGTTATAAACGTTCCCTGCTAATAAAGGGATTAAGACGATAGATATCTCTCGGTTGATACGTTGCTCTGCTGTTATAAACGTTCCCTGCTAATAAAGGGATTAAGACGAAAGACTATTGGACATCCATAAACAATGAGTTATAAACGTTCCCTGCTAATAAAGGGATTAAGACCATAAATAAGAGCTGGGGCATCACTGGTTTGTGTTATAAACGTTCCCTGCTAATAAAGGGATTAAGACATTACAACATCTACTTGTGGAGGAGTTTTTAATCCGTTATAAACGTTCCCTGCTAATAAAGGGATTAAGACATAAAGTTTTCATAATATAATTCCTAAATAATTAAGTTATAAACGTTCCCTGCTAATAAAGGGATTAAGACCAACACAAAGCTATTCCATATTGATCTTCTACAGTTATAAACGTTCCCTGCTAATAAAGGGATTAAGACTTTTCGTAATCCTGCATGTCCTTTCCCCAATTTTCGTTATAAACGTTCCCTGCTAATAAGGGATTAAGACTTGTTCAGATCAATGCAACGCTCAACGTAGTCCGTTATAAATGTTCCCTGTTAGTAACGGGATTGAGACAAATGCACACAGTTGTATTGATCAATGTCATACAGTTATAAACACTCCCTGCTAATAAAGGGATTAAGACAGAGGCTCGCCCTGTTTAAGCTGGGCTAGTTCGTAATAAACGTTCCCTACCAAATAAGGGATTTAGACATCATACCCATGATAGCCGGCATTGCCTTTCCGCTATAAAACCAACCCACCCTCATCAGGTGGGTTTTTTTTCGTCTTGTGTTTATCTGGGTAGATTAGACGCAAGTTGATCATTAGCTACAAGCTTGCGAAAAGATTAAATGCTGAGCTAGGGTTTTAAAATTTTTAATGTCAAAAAGACGTGATTGTTATCCGTCAATTTATTTAAATTATCGAGGTGTCATATGTTTAATATCAATAAAATCCGCAATGTGATGTATCGCCTTGCTGCATTTCTGGGTGATGTCCATGCCGTGCAGAACGGCACAATCATCCAGCGTTTGATAAGAAAGTTTGCACTCAGACATGTGGGTAGCTTTATCAATAAATTTTTGAGATAGGAGATACGACTCTTTATCTCTGTTTTTAAAGAGCCAGCCGGTGATCGTGCCTGATGAAAAGGATGAATGAGCAATGCTTTTTATGATTTGCCATTACAGCGTGGTGGACGAGGTGGACTAATGCGAAACATTGTGATTGACCAGCAGGATTGTCGGATAAGCGTAGAGCGTGAATGTTTAATTGTCAGCCATGCGACCTACCTCAAAGCAAAGACGATTCCTTTGCGGCAATTAGATTCGCTGGTGATTCAGGCGCGTATGCAATTGGATAGTCAGATGCTTTGCATGCTTACAGGTTACGGCATTCGAGTGCAATTTGTTCCAAGTCGAGGGCATGGACAGCATTGCTTTGTGACTGGTGAAGTCCATAAGGATGCGCGGCGGCGCTTGAAACATTTCGCCATCGCACAAAATGAGGTCGAGCGAAGGCATTGGGCTGCATGTATTGTTCAGCTCCGTCTGCGTGGTCAGCGTCTGTTATTAATCAAGTTTGCACAGCGTTTTCCAGAGCGATTGGATCGCTTAATGATTGCTGCAGCAAAGATTCATGTGATGCAACAGCGCATCGATCACACGTTAT
The DNA here is from genome assembly GCA_964373145.1 of uncultured Moraxellaceae bacterium. Taxonomy (GTDB): domain Bacteria; phylum Pseudomonadota; class Gammaproteobacteria; order Pseudomonadales; family Moraxellaceae; genus Aquirhabdus. Next base: position 2,538 of record CAYJUB010000205.1, on the reverse strand, counting down.
CTATAGATACTATCCGCGGGCTAGAGGGCAGAGCCAGCGCGGTATTCTTTGCTGACTATCAACTTCTGTTTGCGCCGCAGCTTGAATTTCACAATCGCAATCGTCGTCCACCGCTTGATCCCGTGAATGTCATTTTGTCTCTGGCATTTTCACTGCTACAGGGTATATTCCGGCAAGCCGCCTATGAGGCCGGGCTTGATGTCTCTATAGGGGCATTGCATGAGTTGAGCTATGGGCGAGATTCGTTTGTTTGCGATTTGATAGAACTACGCCGTTCTGCGATTGAGCTATGGGTTTGGCAGTTATTTGCAGATGAGGTACTTACACCACTGCATTTTGATTATTCAGATGCACCAGGACATTTACCGTGCTTACTCGATAAAGCAGGACGGGCAAAGTTTTATATGAGCTTCTCCTCGATTCAAGATCAGCTATTACAAGATGCACGTCAAATTGTATGGATATTTGCTAGGCGCTTATCGCCTGAAAAGCATTTGCCGCACTGATGATTTAAATCGTCAAGGTCTAATCAACACTAACTCAATCTATTGTTCAACTCGAGCAAAACAAAATCATCTATTTTGGCAATCTAGCCTTACTTAGAGTGGGGTTAAGTGAAGATTAATTTTAAGTCTGAGTAAGCGGTACCGCTATCAAATAATATCACGTAAAAGCGTACGCAAGTATTGATCACAAGCTTGTGGTTATGAGTTAAAAGATAACAATAACATAAGCTTGTGATTGACAGTGCTCGTCTTAGAGTAACGGTTTAATACCCTCACACCAATGAGGGGATTTGCCATGACATGCTTTGTCGGCTTAAAAAATCTGAATGTAATTGCACATGATCTCGATCTGTATTTCAGTGAGCATGATCGCGCCGAGCCTGTGCTTGCTCATTGGTTACGTTTGCAGTTTCACCCTATGCAAGTGTTCAGCTTGATTAAGCAAATCATCTCTAGCCCAGCGTTGCTGGATGAGGTTAGTGCGCGTTCGTATCTACATGGCAATGGCTTTTTGAAAGTCGTCTTACTCGATCGTGGCTACAAACTGCGTTTGCATGTCTGGTTTCCGGGTAGTGCCTGTGAAGAAAATATCCACGATCACCGTTGGAGCTTTGCGTCTACGATCTTGGCCGGCAGCTTAGTCAGTGAGATTTGGCAGGATGTTGCTGCCGGTCAGGGAGGCACTGAGTTTCCTGAGTATCTTTATCACGCAGCTAAACCGTGTCTAGCGAGTTTTAAGGAGGCCGTCGGGATATCCACTTTACGCCGCCATAGTACGCGTGCGCAGCCTGTGGGCAGTTGCTATGTGCTCGAAGAGCAAACACTGCATCGCATCATCAATCCTGGGACGTCATTGGTTGCAACCATGATGTGTACTGCACCGACAGGTCAGGGCACGACTCGTCTCATTACCACGACCAATGGCATTGATCCCAATGTGCAACCCGAGCGCATTCAACCCGCAGTTTTGAAAGCCGCACTACAACAATTTATTCGTCTTTATTTTGGAGCTTTGTCTTGAGTCACCTTTCTTTAATCGCGACTTTCCCAACTTTACTTGCACAGGGACGATTACAGCGTTGTCTGGATACTGAATATCAAATCGAGCTTGAGACACGCAGTTTGGCGAGATTACGCCAAAAGCCTGCGGACTTCTTGAATAGCTATGATCGCTTATTTCGTCACTACAGCTTGTTGGCACTGTCTCAGCATTATCGGATTTCAAAGGATCAACCGCATCAGACCTTTCGTTTGATGAGTCAGCACTTTGCCGCTATAGATGCAGTCATTGCTGTTATAGAGACCCGCCATCGTTTAAAGCATCCTCATGGTTTGACTTGGGATGCAGATACTGGAGCGGTGCATACCCTCTGTCAGCTTCTACAGGTGTTTGATCAAGAGGATGCACAAGCTTGTCAATCGTACTTGCTGTAGTACCTATTTGAAATAATTGCCGACATGATCAATACCAAGGATAACGTCATGAATATGAAATTTACACCAAACGCCAGCACCTTTTTCGTGACGGAATCAGGTTTGCAGGATTTACAACATCTGCTGGCGGAGAAAAAACAAGAGTATGCACAAGTGTGTGAATACCGTAAGCAGGCGTTTGAGTTGTCCGGTGACGGCTGGCATGACAACCCCGAGTTTAATCGGATGCAGCAGTTGGAGGCCAACTTAAATCACTTGATTAAAGAGTTGAGTGATCGCTTGGAGCGTACGCGTTGCTATGAGGTACATCAGGAGGGTCAGCGTCCCGTGGATCAGGTCTCTATTGGTTCGGTTGTGGCACTGAAACGTTGGTCCGACGATGACACGGATCCGCTACCTGAAATTTGGGAAATCGCTGGATACGATCAAACCGTTTTGAAGCAGCGGCAGTTGGCATACAACTCACCCCTTGCGCAGGTTATCTTTGGCTTGCAGGAGGGTGACTTTGCCGAAGAGTTTGTTGTGGCTGGTCGAGTTTGGGATATTGAGGTTGTTCGGCTATATCCGAGTCGATTGGCTAGATCGGAGAGCACACGTC
>CAYJUB010000204.1:0-5036 GCA_964373145.1 uncultured Moraxellaceae bacterium | reverse complement strand
GCCATTGCTGAACGGCCATCTGCTGCCAACCAGCTACCTGCGTTGAAACCAAACCAACCAACCCACAGCATACCTGCACCAATAACAGTCATAGTCAGGTTATGCGGTGCCATCGGCTCTTTACCATAACCAACACGACGACCGATCATGTATGCAGCAACCAAACCTGCGATACCAGAGTTGATATGAACAACTGTACCACCCGCAAAGTCGAGCGCGCCAGCTGCAAACAACCAGCCTTTAGCATGCCAAACCCAGTGTGCGATTGGTGCATAAACACAGATAACCCACAATGCAACGAAAACAAGGAATGCAGAGAACTTCATACGCTCAGCAAATGCACCCGCCATAATCGCAACAGTGATGATCGCAAAAGTCATTTGAAAAACCATGAATAGGCTTTCAGGAATGGTATACGCCGCACCGCCTGCATCTACCCAGACCTTAGCGACATCCACACCTTTAAATAGTATGCGATCAAAGCCACCGATATAAGGTGCTAAGCCTTCACTTGCGCCATTACCAAACGCGATCGAATAACCGATCACAACCCAAACCACAGTGACCAAAGCCGCTGCTGTTAAGCTGTGCATCATGGTGCCAAGTACGTTCTTTTTACGAACCATACCACCGTAGAACAACGCTAAACCTGGAATCGTCATGAACAAAACTAATGCTGTAGATGTCAACATCCACGCAGTGTCGCCTTTATCAATTGCTGGTGCTGGAGCAGGTTCAGCAGCTGCTGGAGCAGTAGCTTCTGCAGTCACCGCTGGTGCTGATGCAACTGCATCTGATGTTGCTTCAGTGACAGTGCTCGTCACCGTTGCAACTGGTGCAGATGCCTCTTCCGCCATCGATAGCGGTGAAGCTAAAAGTGCGCCAGCTAAGCTGAGCGCAAGTAATACTTGTTTCATGAGGTAGTCCTCTGTGCAATATCAAAAAAAATGGTATCAACGTTTTTAATAGCAATGTGGTAGTTACCGCCACAACATACATCGAACAAACTTGCCAGTCTTAACAAGTGCTCGTGTACAATTTCTTAAACCGCTTCTGGACCAGTTTCGCCAGTACGGATACGAATAACTTGCTCAAGATTGCTGACAAAAATTTTGCCATCGCCGATCTTGCCTGTACTTGCAACGCGTGTAATTGCCTCTACAGCTTGCTCAACCATCTCATCGCGAATCGCGATATCGATTTTTACTTTTGGCAGGAAATCGACAACATACTCTGCACCGCGATACAACTCTGTATGTCCTTTCTGGCGACCAAAGCCTTTAACTTCAGTTACCGTAATCCCTTGAACACCAATATCAGACAAAGCCTCACGAACATCATCCAATTTGAATGGCTTAACGACAGCAGTCACTAATTTCATTGTTAAACTCCTTTGTACTTAATACGTGATGTAAAAAGAACACACACTCTTAATGAGAAAAAATCACCTACACACTTTGCTATTCAAAAACCGTACCAGACTGATATTGCACTCCAGAGATTAACGCAAAAAACTAAGCTATGGTGATGATTTCAAGAAAAAATTAAAGAAAAATGACACGAAACGTAACACCATGTCCAAAACTAGACTAAAATTGTCAGGAGAATGTGTTCAGTACCCCTGCCCCATATCGAGCCAATGCAAAAGTAACACCAGAGTAATGCTCTAAAATTGTGCAATTTTGAAAGTAATGCCTAGAAAATGAGGTTGAACCTTTTCAATAATTTGCTAATTTGGGTCTATGCAGTAAGGGGAGATTCACAAACACCAAGATTCGAAATCTAGAATTGAAATAATATTGCGTTAATACATTGTTTTTATAACGTTTAATTTCATGAAACGGATTCAACAAAAAATCGCACCATTTAAGAGCAGGATAGCACTATGTTTGAGCAGTTTTTCCAAGCCATTTCCGAGCAGTTAAAAGCACCCAAAGCCGATTTCGAAAAAAACATGCGCGCTTGGCTCAGTGACACTTTAGATCGCATGGATATTGTCAGCCGCGACACGTTATTGCGCCAAGAAAAACAACTCAACGAAGCAAAGCAAGCGATTCATCTACTTAAACAGCAAGTTGAAGCACTTGAAAAAGTCATTCTTGAGAAAAAAGAAGGCTGAATCACTTATAAAGGGTGGGTTTAGAACCCAGCCCTACGAAATTGGATATCCAATAAACCCGTAGGGGCAGGTTCTAAACCTGCCCTATCTACTACAAATAATAGGATTACCAAACCAAAAAATTTAACACTCTAAAAAATACAGATTTTCCATTAAAAATAATTTTCCACCCTTTTAAAGTTTAAGAATAATTAGGTTAATACATGTCCTTTGCTCAAGTCATGACCCGCGCTGTGATGGGTCTCAATGCACCAACCGTCCAAGTCGAAGCCCATTTAAGTCAAGGATTACCAGCCCTCACCATCGTCGGTTTGCCTGAAGCGGCCGTCCGTGAGAGTAAAGATCGGGTGCGTTCTGCGATTCTAAATTCTGGATTCCAATTTCCAACGCGACGGATGACCATTAACCTTGCTCCCGCCGATTTACCCAAAGATGGTAGTCGATTAGATTTACCGATTGCGTTAGGCGTGCTTGCCGCTACAGGGCAACTTTCGCCTGAAAGCTTAGAGAATCGTGAGTTCATTGGCGAACTCGCACTTAACGGTGATTTGCGCACAGTTCACGGCGTATTAGCCGTTGCACGGGCGACCCATTTGGCTAAACATGAATTATTTGTTCCAGCCGCCAATGCTGAAGAAGCCGCACGAATTGACGGGTTGACCGTTTGGGGCGCATCCAATTTAGCTGAGTTGTGTGAGCACCTCGAAGGGACAACCCTACTTGCACAAACACCGAAACCTGAAGTTCAAAAATCGGCGGCATCACTGCTCGACATGGCAGACATTAAAGGTCAACACCGTGCTCGGCGCGCATTGGAAATTGCAGCGGCTGGTGGACATTCGATCTTGTTTTCTGGGCCACCTGGAACAGGCAAGACTTTATTAGCATCAAGACTACCCAGTATTCTTCCACCATTAACGGATGAAGAAAGTTTGGAAGTTGCAAGTATTTACTCAATCGCCAACTCTGAACAACCGTATGGCATTCGACCATTTCGTTCAGTCCATCACACTGCTTCTGCTGCGGCATTAGTCGGTGGCGGTTCACAACCCAAACCCGGCGAAATTACCCTCGCTCATCATGGTGTTTTATTTTTAGATGAACTCCCTGAATTTGATCGCAAAGTGTTAGAAGTTTTGCGCCAGCCTTTGGAGTCTAGTGAAGTGGTGATTTCACGTGCAGCTCGACAAGTGAAGTTCCCCGCCAAGTTTCAACTCATCGCCGCGATGAATCCTTGTCCGTGCGGTTATGCCAGTGATACAAACGCACGTTGCAAATGCTCAACCGATGCCATTGCTCGTTATCGTGCGAAATTATCAGGGCCACTGCTCGATCGGATTGATTTGCATATTGAAGTGCCGTCATTACCAGCCAGTGATTTGCAGCAAACGCAATCAGGTGAGACTTCGGAAGTCGTTCGAGTCCGTGTATTTGCGGCTCGAGAACGCCAAATTTCTCGGCAAAAAGGAACCAATCAGTCATTAACACCGACCCAACTTGATCAATTTGTACTCCTCGGTGCGGCTGAACAAAAGCTCATGCAGCTCGCACAAGCACGACTTGCGTTATCAGCGCGTGCCTATCATCGCGTTTTGCGTGTCGCGCGTACGATTGCAGATTTGGCAGATAGCGAAGTCGTGCTGTCGCCTCATTTGACTGAGGCATTAGGCTATCGGGGCTTTGCACAAACCTAAAGGAGTGTCAGGAAATTGATGTAATGAATGAACCGATACTCTAGGTGCTCCCCTTGAGGGTGTCCTTGTCGAATTTCAAAACAACGTCAAAAGCGGGCGACCACAAGGGTAGCCCCTACACGAACATTCCTAATTTTATTTGCTGAGGCCGCCCAAACCTCATAAAAACTTCGCCGCCATGGCTGTTCCCAGTTGAGCAAGGCGCTGAGGCACGAAAGCCAACAATTCGCTGAATATTATTCACTTAAAATGATTACTTAATATATTGTATTGTTGGATTTCCTTCAACTAACCAACCTACGCAATTTTAGCGATACAATGATACGTAGGATTAGCGCATAACAATTCAAACGCTGCGCATAAAGATGAGAATCTCAACATGACCGATACAATTCATAATGATCAGGACAAGCCACAAATTCTGCTGCTTCCAGGTTTTATGCTGGATGCAAGACTTTGGGATGATGTGCGATCAGGCATTTCTGAATTAGGACATTTATCATTTGGTGACATCACGCAGGATGATTCACTTGAAGCAATGGCAAAGCGTGTATTGCTTAACGCCCCGCCTCGCTTTGTCCTGATAGGATTTTCAATGGGTGGTTATGTTGCGCAATGGGTGTATAAATTTGCTCCAGAACGCGTGACTGCCCTCATCCTTATGAATACTTCCGCACATCAACAAAGTCCCGCTGAAGTTGCTCAAACCCAAGCCCAGATTGAACTCGCCAAACAATATCCATTCAAAGGACTCACCAAACGAGCGCTCGCGTCGTCGGTCGATCCTGATCGCACAGGCGACCAAGCATTGCTCGACCGCTTGCAAGAGATGGCAGTCGCTAATGGTAAAGCGGTTTTTATTCGCCAACTCTCTGCAATGCGTAACGATGGCTATGAGGATTTACAGAAAGTTCAATGTCCGACCTTAATTATTGCCAGTCGAAACGATCAAATGCGGAGCGTTGAAGAATCACAGCAAATGGCTGAACGTATTCCTCAGTCGGAATTAGTTGTGATGGAACATTGTGGGCACATGACACCGCTGGAAAAACCAGTTGAATTATTAGAAGTATTAGCCCACTGGTTTAAGTCAAAAGTTTAAAACCTCCCACCTTCAGCGAGCCTATGTCTGGGTTAACCGTTGAAATTAAAAAGGATCGCTTGTCTCCTTCCCCATGAGGGGGAAGGTTGGGATGGGGGTGCTTTTGACTTTAAAATCAAAA
>CAYJUB010000203.1:0-5043 GCA_964373145.1 uncultured Moraxellaceae bacterium | reverse complement strand
GCTCTTTATTGATGTAGCTTTGTATGAAAAGAAACATCGCTTACTACAGGTTAAAAATGGTTGTTATCACCGCTATTTTTTTACATGAAATGCCAAAAAAATTCACAACCAAGTCATGTCAATGCCCAATCATCAGCCCAATTCGGCTATGCTATGCCAAATCTTTTTTTGACATACTTTTCGCGCCATGACTGATACGACTGCAACTCAAAATCAAAGCCTTATCCAAGGCATTTCACAAGAGTACCAACCGAGCGAAATCGAGCCGCGCATTCAAGCTGACTGGCATACACGCCAATCGTTTGCCGTGTCGAATACGCCTGATCAAAGCAAAAAGAATCGCTACATCCTATCTATGTTCCCTTACCCATCGGGCAAGTTGCACATGGGACACGTGCGTAACTATACGATTGGCGACGTGATTAGCCGTTTTTATCGCTTGAAAGGCGACAATGTCATGCAGCCAATGGGCTGGGATGCGTTTGGTTTGCCTGCGGATATTGCTGCGATTGCACATAAAGTTGCACCTGCGAAATGGACGTTTGAAAATATTGATTACATGCGTAATCAGCTTAAATCATTGGGATTGTCGGTTGATTGGAATCGTGAAATCGCGACTTGTACACCAGAATACTATCGCTGGGAACAATGGCTTTTTGTTCAGTTGTATAAGAAAGGGCTGATTTACCGCAAACTTTCAACCGTCAACTGGGATCCAATTGATCAAACCGTTTTGGCGAATGAACAAGTCATCGACGGTCGCGGCTGGCGTTCAGGTGCATTGGTTGAAAAACGTGATATTCCAATGTATTACTTCCGCATCACCGATTACGCGCAAGAATTATTGGATGATTTGGACACATTGACCGATTGGCCACCACAAGTCGTCGCGATGCAAAGAAACTGGATCGGTCGTTCAACGGGTATGGATTTAACCTTCCCATCGGAACACGGTGATTTAACAGTTTATACAACACGTCCAGATACGTTTATGGGTGTGACCTATGTTGCTGTTGCAGCGGAACATCCACTTGCTGTGAAAGCAGCTGCGATTCAGGAAAAAGCAGGCAATCCAGCACTCAAAACATTTAACGAAGAATGCCGTATGGGTTCAGTTGCAGAAGCTGATCTTGCGACTGCTGAAAAGAAAGGCATGGCAACGGGTCTCTTTGTTCAGCATCCAATCACAGGCGAAAGCATTCCTGTTTGGGTCGCCAATTACGTCCTCATGAGCTATGGCTCAGGCGCAGTCATGGCAGTTCCTGCACATGATGAACGCGATTTTGAATTTGCACAAAAATATAACTTACCGATCAAGCAAGTCATTAGCGCACCTGCTGATTTTGACATTACCAATACTGCATTTACTGAACGCGGTACGCTAATCAATTCTGGCGAATTAGACGGTCTCGATTTTGACGGTGCATTTGCCAAACTGTTAGAAACGCTAGAAAACAAAGATCAGGCGAAAGGTCGTGTACAGTTCCGCCTACGCGATTGGGGCGTTTCACGTCAACGCTATTGGGGCTGCCCGATCCCAATGATTAACTGCACCAGTTGCGGTCAAGTGCCTGTGCCAGAAGATCAATTGCCAGTGGTCTTACCGACGGACGTTGTCCCAGATGGCTCGGGTAATCCTTTGGTGAAAATGCCGTCTTTCTACGAAACCACCTGTCCTTCATGTGGCATTGCAGCGAAACGCGAAACCGACACGCTCGATACTTTCGTTGAATCAAGCTGGTATTACGCACGCTATGCTTCACCAGAATATCAGAACGGTTTGGTTGATCCACAAGCGGCACAAAGCTGGCTGCCAGTCGATCAATACGTTGGCGGCGTAGAACATGCGATCTTGCACTTGCTCTATGCGCGCTTCTTCCACAAGCTCATGCGTGATGAAGGCGTAGTCCAAGGCAATGAACCGTTTACTCGCTTGTTAACTCAAGGCATGGTTTTGGCAGATACCTTCTATCGTGAAGACGCTGCGGGCAAGAAAACTTGGATTAACCCAGCAGATGTCACGCTGGAAAAAGACGACAAAAGCCGTGTTTTATCGGCTGTCCTCACTGCGGATGGTTTACCTGTCATCATCGGCGGCATGGAAAAAATGTCGAAATCGAAAAATAATGGCGTTGATCCACAAGCCATCATTGATCAATTTGGCGCAGATACCGCGCGTATATTCATGATGTTTGCTGCACCACCAGATCAATCACTGGAATGGTCAGATGCAGGCGTTGAAGGCTCGAATCGATTCTTAAAACGTGTTTTCCGTCAAACCAGCTTGCATTTACAAGCTGCTCATTTGAATGCGGAAAATCTCACAGCCGCGGACACATCTAAGCTCAGTGAATCAGCTCGTGAACTCCGCCTAAAGTTACATGAAACAATTCAAAAAATTGCTGATGATATTGAACGTCGTCAATCGTTTAATACCGCCATTGCTGCGCTGATGGAGCTGTCAAACGCGATTGGTAAGTTTGAAGCAACAGATGCAAATGAATACTTGGTCGCACGCGAAGCATTAACTGGCCTACTCATTATGCTTGCGCCATTTGCACCGCATTTGGCTCAAGACTTATTAGCGAAATTTGATATTGATGTGACGACTGCCTTATTTCCCCAAGTGGATGAAAGTGCATTAGTTCGATCAACACAAAACATAATGGTACAAATCAACGGCAAGTTACGCGGTAAACTTGAAGTATCTCTAGACATGGGTTATGATGAATTATTTGCACTTGCCCAGGCATTGCCTGAGATTCCGAAGTTCCTGCCCAGCGAGCCACAGAAAGAAATTGTAGTGAAAGGTCGTTTAGTAAACCTTGTTTTATAAATGTATTTTAACAAATTTGGTAAATTGACAGATTTGTTACATGAAACACTTGCACCGTGATATGGGTTTAAAGATTCTAGATTTTATTGAGTAAAAACTAGAATCTGACCATTTAATAAATACTGGATATGACAAAGATGAACAAGACAATGACAGTACAAGCTCGCACTTTCGTTACAAGTAACGTTCGCGCAACTTTGGTCTTTGCCCTTGCCTTACTGCTGGGAGCATGTGGATTTCATCTGCGTGGTAACGCGGATATTCCAGAAATCTATAAGCACCTTCAAGTCCAATCCCCACAAAACACACCGCTGGACAAATGGCTACGTGCCGAGCTCACAGGCTTACGCGTCCAACTTGATGAACCCAACTCAACAATTCTGCACGTCTTAAACATCCGCCCGACTCGTCAAGAATTAACAGGTTCGCTGACTGAAATTCAAGTGGGTGTGGAGGTTGATTTCCGTCTGGAAAATGCAAAAGGTGAACCTTTGACGGCAGTACGGACCATCTCTTCACGCCGCAGCTTTCAGTACAACCAAAACACGGTCGGGATTCAAAGCCAACAAGAAGAGCTGCTGCAAGCGGATCTGTATCAAAGTGCCGCGCAGCAAATCGTGAGACAAATTGCGACTGGTCGCTTACCCACCCTGACTAAATCAGCAAGCTAAGTCATTCAAACTAATGTGCATTCAACTCAATAACGCTTCGCGGATATTCTTTTAATGAAAGCGGATTATCAAAGTGCAAAGCAACGCATCAGCAAAATGAAAGGTGCTTGGCTGCTGCATGGCGATGAACCGCTATTGGCTCAAAGTTTACTGGATCAATGTCGTCAAGCTTGGCGCGAACAAGACATTGAACGTCATCGTGTTGACATTACCAATGCTTCCGAATGGCGCGAGGCCTTGTCACACCTCGATAATTTATCGTTGTTTTCCAATTCAATGGCACTGGAAATTCATGGTAGCCATAAACCAGATGCAGCAGGCTTACAAGCATTAGAACGGTTTTTGCAGCACTCAGGCGACAATATCCTCGTCATCAATATGCCTAAACAAGATAATGCTGCGCAGAAAACCAAGTTTTTTCAGCTATTGGATGCAAATGCCTTAGTCGTTTCACTCGCCATTCAAAATGATAAAGAACGTCAGATCTTTCTCGATGCACAAGCCAAAAATTACAATGTTCAACTGTCGCCAGAAGCTTGGTTGGCGCTCCTCGAACAAACCGAAAATAATCTCCTTGCCGCGCAACAAGTCTTAATTCGACTGTCGTTCCTTACTGAGCCAAATACGACCGTGACTGTTGAGCAACTACTGCCTGCTTTGTCTGATCAATCACGTTACAGTTTGTTTGATTTAAGCGATGCGGCTTTACAGGGAAATGTTGAACGAACTGTCAGGATTTTGAATTATTTGCATGAATCAGGTGAAGCAGATTCATTGATTTTATGGACTATTTCAAAAGAAATGCGTTTATTGATTCAACTCTTAGAACCATCCAATCAAGGTAATTATCAAGCACTGGGTATCTGGTCTAATCGCCAAGGCCTTTACCAGAAAGCGATGCGACGCGTCAAAAAAGAACACACTGAACATTGGTTAGCGTTACTACTGCGCTGTGATCAAGCCATCAAAGGGATTGGTCAGGAAAACTCCAAAGACCTACTCTTACAAGCAAGCGTTGCACTCGCTGGCATACAGTTATTTGATACTGTCGTCATTTCATAAAAACGAACGCATCAGATTGAAATCCATGTGTTGCAGATTACGTTGCAATACGCAGCAAGATACAAACACAACTTTAGCCAACTCTTTGCTACACTAGCATTTCTTATACTTACTATTGATCGAATGCAGACGTCATTTATGGTCAGACATGGACGCAAATACTTTCTTATTGTCGCATTGATACTCTCAATCTTGCTTCATGTCATCACGCTTGCGCCTGTGATATTCAATATCTCGCTTCAAGAAATTATCGCGACGCTTCGAGAAAAAATCAGTCAACTCCTAGATCCAGCGACACCTGATGAAATCCTTGAGCGAAAAAAAGCCAAACTCGTTCCTAAAGTCAGCATCTATCTTGACCCTCTGAATCCAACAAATCCTAAAAAACGACCCGATGTCATTACGATCCGCCTGATAAATGATATTTATGCACCAAAACCCAAAGACGCCACGCCTGTTTCAGCACAAAAGAAA
>CAYJUB010000202.1:0-5073 GCA_964373145.1 uncultured Moraxellaceae bacterium | reverse complement strand
TGCCCATGCCGTATCGCATAGAGAAGTCGAATAATGCGCGGATTATAGCATCAATCACGAGTTTGATAAAAAACACACGGGAACAAGCTGAGGAATTATTTTACAGACGTAGGGTACGCAGCGAACTTGGAAGCGCTTAAATTGACATCCAAACTAAAGGGTTAGTAAATAAATTATTAAGCGAATTACCCAATATGCTAAATATGAGATGCCTACTATTGTAAGTACAATTCTTAAAATCTCTAGACTCTTATTTGATTGTGGTTTTGGGATTATTTGAATTGACTGTGCAAAACCATCATCAGATTTAATTGTACTAATCACCTGATTCCAAACTGTCGGAGGGAAATATAAATACGAAATTGTAACCTGCTCTTTCGGCACTAAATTAGGTATAAGAATATCAGTGGTTTCATTTTCATTATGCTCATATAAGTACCTGATAGAGGGGGAGATTGCTATATTTTGCGGGAATAGATTATGTGAAACACGTACATTCTGCGCAGATTTCCGTCCAACATTAGTAATTACGACACTGTGAGTAAAAACTGAAGTTTTCGCTTCGTCGGCAAGCTTAAATGCTGCAACATGACCAATAAAAAAAATCACCTTGGAACGAGCTTCCGAGTAGTACTTAATTACAGCGCCAACAAATAATGAAAAAACAGGAGCAAGGATCTTTGCAATAACATCTGGATCCAAATTAATTAGACTGTTCATATTTTTAGATCTTTATCCTAGTTCGCTACACTTTAATACAGCCACATTAGACAGTGTAATATTTTTTCCTTTAGTTCCAACCAATATGCCATCAATAAATCCGATGTTTTGTTGTATGAGGTACGGATTACCCTCAATGAACACAATGTTTTGAAACGCAACCATCACTCCTGTGGAGGCTTATGCTGGATATATTGCAGCGCAACCAACCTCGAAACCACCAACGCCAAATACATCACCCCACAAAACATCTGCAAAGCCACCAACACTCGCGCTTCTGGTGCCACAGGCACAATATCACTCAATCCAGTTCCCGACTGCACACTGAAACTCAAGAACAATAAGTCGAGCCAAGACCGTGAAAGCTGCGTAGCAGATGTCACGCCAAAGCTCTCAGGATAGATGGTTTGGCAGGCGCTATATAAAAAAGCGAATGCCCACGCAAACAAAGTAAAGACTGCAGCAGCCGCAAACAGCTCATCGCGCGTTAAATATTTATCAGCAAACATATACATCAGCAAACCAAATGCTGCATACATATAAGCCGCCGCCTCCACAATATTGGCAGCAACCAGAATACTCGGCGAGTCCCATCCCATAAGAACAATGCCCGATAACGCCAATGCCACCACGACTAAACTCATCCCGATTGCGGTATAAATCGGACTACGCTGGATAATTTTTGCAATCATGATTAAGACTAATGCACTCAAGCACCATGAAATGGCATGACTGCTCATGTTGCTATTGGTCAGCGGGGCTAAAATCAAAATGACTAATTGTAAAAACAATAGCCATGCGGATGGCAGCCTTCCAAGTCCTTTCCAATGGGTTGATAAACGATTCATGTTTGTTTTTTCTGATTATTGAATTGATCAAAAGTATGCCATGGTCTTTGATCAAAATGCGAAGGCTTATTGTCGAGCATTGATATTCAAATTTGACAAAAACCGTGACTGGCAAGTAGTTGTTTAACCACCACTCGTCCTGAGCTGATATTCCTTGAGTGTTGCCGCTAACATTTGTGCTTTGGCACTTTGTGGATCCAGTTGGCTGAGCAAGGTCCGATAGCTCCCCACCGTATCAGGTGAGAGAAAGGGTTGAAGTCCTTGTGCTACTTCTTGTGCCGCATAGAAACTCCCCGTCTGCATGACCTGACTAAAAAACGGCTGTAACTCCCGCTTCTGTTCAGGGTAACGGGTCAACTCCTGCAATGCCTGCCGTATCAAAGGCGCATCAAAACTCTGCTGCAATGCCTGCGTGATCACGGGCACATTGCCCTGCTCAGCAGGTAAAGCCGAGAGTAAGGTCAATGCGGCACTTTGCACATGACCATCAGGCCATTGCAAATATTCCACCGCTACATGGCGTAATGTGGGCTGTACTGTAGGCTGCAAAGCAGCTTCGGTAAGCTGCCCCAATAACGTCTGCATTTGCTGATTACGAGCGTAATCAGCCGCATAAGGATCAGTTTTGGAGTCTGGCGGACAACTCTGATCCTGCTCGCAATGTGCTAAGCGTGATAACTGTTGAATCACCGTTTGCCACGACGACGCAGGAGTTCCAGACGATGGCGTTTTTGACATCGGCACGGGCGTTGCGACGGCACTCACTTGAGTAAGCTCAGTGCGTTGCGACTGGTTAGGATGTAACATCCACAGGCCAGCCGCCACGCCGCCAGCCAGCGGCAGTAACAAAAGTGCTGGATGCCATTTTGCCATTAGTTCGTTACTACCCAACTGGTCAAGGTCTGATCAGGTAAAACTTGTCCGCCATAAATCCAACCCGTTTTACCGCTATAACTGGTTTGGTAATACACCGCGTTAGTTTCACCAATCACTTGCACTGCTTGAATCGTCAAAACGGTATTCGTCGGAATCGCGATGAGGACGCTGCCTGTGGCGGCGACACTGCGTAAATTAATTCCGCCACTGATGACGATTTTACCGCGATAACTTGGCTGGATAACCAATTTTGCGACAAGGCTCGCATAGCTACCATCACTCGCCCAACTGACCGAATCACTGCTATTTCCCGCATAGATCCAGCCATCTATATTTTGATAGCGTACTTTATAGTAACGATCATATGTCGGTGCGGCACGCGTTTCCCAGTCCAAAACCTGCACCACACTCCCACTCGGAATAGTGGTTTGTAGTGTGCCGCTTGGCGTACTGCGCATATTGATGTTTTTTGCCAGCAACAAGGTTTTACCGACGGATTTCAGATTCGAAACGACTGCTGGACATTGATGGCGGTCATTCAGTTTGACGGCATATTTAGCCGGATTCGTCACTGCCAATATTTCAGGATTAGTCGGCACAATACCCGTCAAAGCACTCAAACAAGCAAAATCACGACTATTGGTCACACAGCTGAGTGCATCGTTTTTAAACACACACGACTCACCCGTGTTGATTTGCAAATAGCGATTGCTCCAACTAGCTGGCGTAGCACTCACAGGTGGACAATCCTCTTTGCCTTCCATCAAACAACTGACATTCAGTTTGGCTGTTTGATTCGGGTCAGTGATGTGCACGGCCCATGGTTGTTGATCATATTTCTGTGCAAAATTAATATCGTTTTGCGCCCAAGTGTCGTTTGGATTGCTAAAGCGACAGACTTTGCTCACGCCGCCGTTGTATTGCGAATAAGATGATCGCGCACGACTGCGCCAATCGGTTGGGCTCGCCACACAAGAGGCCGTTGCCGCTTTTTCCCATGCGGCAAAGTACAGTTCAAACGCATAGGTCATGTTTTGCGCCAACTGCCAGCCTTTGCCATTTTGAATTTCGGTAAAGTGCCAACGGTCATCAATTTGCATCATGCCGTGACCATGACCAAAATCTCCACGAACCATTTTAGTTCGACCATCGGTACTAGCGCGATAATGCGTCCACCACGTTTCTTGTGCGGCAGCAGCAAAAATCGCCCGTTGCCACGCGGCTTGTTCGATCGCACTGACGGTTGGTTTTCGCGTTTTGAGATAATAGGCAGCAGCATCGCGCAGCACGGTATACATTTCCTGAACGTAACGTGGACGCTCGCTGCTAGCAGCTTGATTATCTTGATATAAGACGGGGGCAAATGCCGTACGAACATAGTTAGGATCGCCAAATCCATCGACATCACAAGCCGACGGCACTTGACCAAAATTCCATGAGCCACCGATCCGATTAGCACATTGCCAATAGTCTGGGGTCGGATTTGCAGCGGCCAACACATGCACGCTGGCAGTCAGGCTAAGTAGAGTGCATAGGAATAGAGCGACGAATTTTTGCATTGTTATAAACCACCTAGGTTGTGTTGTTATTTTTATAGGCGGCCATTTGATCGCAATCAATGAATCTTGACAAGTACCATTCGTCGCTTAATCATTCACGCCCATCACCAACGATCAATTTATAAACACTTGTTTTTATATTAGAAAGATAAAACCCAATCATCGATGTGCACAAATTACTCTCTTATGAATGCCCCACCCTCGGAATGAAAAAAAGCGCGACTGACTTTCGTCAATCGCGCCCTTTACAAACCAGCAAATAGAAACCCGCAAAGATTAGTCTAAGAAGAAGTCTTTTTGCAATTTATCTGCGTTTTCTGGGATGCACGCATAATGGGCCAAATCAGTCACACCGATTTTTGCCAATGCAGTTTCATCAGTCAACGCTTCGCCAGTCACAGAACCTTTGGCGCTGGTGAAAATCGAATAAGCAGCGTCTGCCATAATTTCTGGTTTACGGCTGACTTGCATGGTGGTGTCGCCACCCAAGTTCACCGCAACTGCTGCAGTTGCAATGTATGTTGCTGGCCACAGGGTATTACAAGCAATACCGTATTCACGGAACTCTTCAGCCATACCGAGGGTCAAAATGGTCATGCCATATTTAGATAACGTATACGGTGCAAACGGTTTCAACCAATGCGGTGCCATGTTGATTGGTGGTGATAGGCTTAGGATATGACCATTTTCTGATTTTTTCAGATAGGGCAATGCGGCTTGTGCACAAATGAACGTTGCACGATGGTTGATCGTTTGGATCAAATCGTATTTTTTCAGTGACGTTGCTTCAACACCCACCAAATTGATCGCGCCTGCGTTATTGACCAAAATATCAATACCGCCAAATTGCTTAACCGCTTGCTCAATCGCTGCAATCACTTGATCTTGATCACGTACGTCAACGATCAGTGGTAATGCTTGTCCACCTGCTGCAACGACTTCTTCAGCAACGCTATAGACCGTGCCTTCCAATTTATCAGTCGCAACGGCAGTTTTTGCTGCGATCACGACATTGGCACCATCACGTGCTGCGCGGAGTGCGATTGCGCGACCAATACCCCGGCTACCGC
>CAYJUB010000201.1:0-5093 GCA_964373145.1 uncultured Moraxellaceae bacterium | reverse complement strand
ACACGTCTCGAAGGTATCCACTGAATAGCCATGTTCCCACAAGCCATTGCGGAAGTACGGCGAACGGAAACGTGAATGCTCCCAGATGCCGCCCATGAAACTACTGGCAATGTACGTACCGCCCGCCTCATTGATCGCACGTTTTGTCTCAGCCAACGCAAATTTTGCTTGACGATGACTACCCGTCACGCCGAAGGTAAACATACAACGTTCACCATTGCGGCATTTTTTGAGCTTCAACAAACCATCATAAGCTTTAAACAGCGGATGACTGCCAGCCAGCGACAGGTGCGATTCGGTTTCATCGGCGTTCGACAAGCGCATCAGGGACAACTGCACTTTGTTTTGTGCCAGTTGACGAACCATCTTGATACCCGCTTCCCAATTCGGCGCAAAGCCAACATGAAAAGATTCATGCTCAGCCAATGCCGTCACACGTACTTTCACTTCAGTGATCGCACCCATGCGTCCTTCGCTACCCAACACCACTTCGCGTAGATCAGGGCCTGCGGATGAAGCAGGAATGTCTTTAATTTCGAGCGTGCCGCGCGGGGTTTCCATTTTACAGCCAGCAAACATTTGCTCAATACGACCGTAACGCAGTGATTGCTGTCCTGAAGAACGACTCGCAACCCAGCCACCAACCGTTGCCAATTCCCAAGATTGTGGGAAATGTCCGAGTACGTAACCATGTTTTTTCAATTGCTTTTCAAGCAATGGGCCGGGTGTCCCCGCACCAAAAGTCGCGATTTGACTTTCTTTATTCAGGTCGAGCAGCTTGTTCATTTTTTCTAAAGACAAGGTCAAGACTGGCTTGTCTGATGCCTGTACGTTGATATGCCCAGCCACTGACGTACCGCCACCATAAATGATGACAATAAAGCCATTACTGTAAGCCCATTGCAGAACTTCACGCACTTCGTCGCCATTTTTGGGCAGCGCAACGCCATCTGGGAAATAACCAAAATCACCTGAATGCTTCGCAACCCAATCAGGAAAGCTTTCACCACGCGCATGACGCACACGTACTTCCAAATCCTGCGACACCAGCGGATGGACAGGCAATCGCGACTTTGGAACTTTGGCTTTCACTTCGACCAGACTCGCATCGGAAAGAATGGTGCCTTTACCACCCAGCTTCTCTCCTAAGAATACAAGTCCTTTCGGTTTGAGCGGAAAATCTGTCGCATCATCACCCCAGCCATTCCAACGACGCATGATTGAAACCTCTTGATCTTTATAAAATAAATAAAATGATTGGCGTTATTCCCTTAGACCAAAACATCACCATTCGTAAAAAATGGTTTTTTGCTTAAATTTCATGACGACACATATCAAAAAAATAATGCACGCACATCGCACATATTAATTTCAGCGCAATATCATGCCAAAGTTATGCAAATCAAAATTGACACTAGATGACCATGTTTTTAACTTTTCGCGCCAAATAGATGTCGTGATCAGCATAACCTCTCATTTCAACCGAGTGGGTTGACCTGTGTTACGTTATCAATATAAATAAGTAATCTATCTGTTAGTTGACGCTGAGCGTTGATGGTCCCAAAACTCATTCCATAAGTCGCAATATTCAAAGCAAATGGCACGTAATAAATCATAATCCTCACGAACGCAGGCTTGTGTCAATGCAAGCCAAAGGTCGTTCTCATGATCATCATCAGCAGCATCAGTATCACCATCTGACGTGACGCCATGCACATGGTAATAGCCATGATCCACATTGATGCCAACTGCCTTCGTCGCTTCTCTTAATGGCGGACTATAGATAATGACCTGCTGCTCAGCGACAGCCAATAACGCAACGACTTCAATGTAACTTGAATAAGAGGCTTCTAAAAAATCTCTCACTGCAACCGAACCCAAACTCGGTGCATACGCTTGACGCTCTTGTATCGTCACGCCCAAATCATTTAAAACATTTTCAAATAATGGGTAATGCGCATAGGCAGGATTGCCTTGATAATAGTCAGCACTATCATGCCCCGGCTGAAAGCCAAACTCATCTAAGACATTTAAAGTGAGTAAAAATCGCGCAGGAATTTTTGAACTTGGACTTAATCTCGGTTCTAATTGTCGAGTCTGGAACTGAGCCATGAGTAGTGCATCAGTGAAAACTTGAACAATGGCATGACGATATTCTAAGTGTATTTTTTTGATGGTTGAAAAATGAAATGTACCCTCGTTCAGTACATCAATGATTGGATTGGTGACAAAGGTATGCTGCTTGATTTGACTGCGCAGTGATGTCACAAAATCATGATTCGACGCCCACACTTCTGGCGCAACACTCTCTTCCAATGCGTTAATTGCACGCTCTCTTGGAGAATCAAATTGTGTGCCCATACTCCATCATCTCAAAATATAAATTATAAGAATTTAATCATATTATCTGCAGATACATCCTAGTATCAGACACTTAGTCGGTGCTACATTGGCGCCACATCAAAACGACAGACCGACCAGTACTATGTCTACTTGTGTTAATATAGTCAATTGGTTTGCAAAATTTAGGCAAAAAATGAGTACGAGCATTAAATCCAAGCAGGAGGACATCTTAGATACAGCAACAAGTTTGTTTTCCGAATTCGGATATCATGCCGTAGGCATCGATAGAATTATTGCTGAGTCTAAGGTTGCCAAAATGACGCTTTACAAACACTTCCCTTCCAAAGATTTCCTCATTGAAAGCGTATTAGTTCGCCGTGATTTAATGCTACGCGAAAGCATCATCAATAATCTCAATCAAGAAACAACGCCCCTATTGAAATTAAAATCCATTTTTGATTGGTACGCGCGGTGGTTTCAAAGTGAAGATTTTCACGGCTGCATGTTTATTAAAGCGACTGAAGAGTTTTCTGATGTCACCTCGAACATTCGTAAATTTTCTCAAAATCACAAAGTCTGGATCACAGACCTAATGGAATCCTTGCTAAAAGAAGTTGGCGTGAAAAATGCTGATGCGATGGCGGCACATTTGATCGTGATTTTGGATGGATTAACGGTTCAAGCCAATATGTTCACGACCGATCGTGTCGAACAAATTAACTATGCATGGAAGTATGTCGAGTTTGTCACAGTCAGCGCCCCATCCATTTGATGGTTTTTATGCAGCCTCAAACAATAATGCTGTGTTGATCTCTGAATCATCGTATAACGTGTAGCAACTGCGACAAAAAAATTTAAGCACCATTTATAGCTCGGCTTCTCTATAAATGGTGCTTAGTGGTGGGTTCTTTTTGTTTTATTGCGTTGTTATTAATTTTTATTATAAAAAACTGGCTTATTATTGAGTTACTCGCAATTTTTTAAAAATAAAACAAAAATTATTGATATCAAACATATTCCCAACTTATAAAAAACAAACCCTGAAACTAGAGCGGAACCTTTGTGTATCACTAAATGACCAATCTAAATTCTCATCTGGACATGCGGCTTCACAAAGTAGGATATTTATAACAACTACATAACAGTCTGTCTACCTGACATATTTGACAGTTATTGGACGGTTTTTATGCATAGCGCAGGAATTTTAACCGACACCAGTTGTTAATTTGACTAATAAGTTTAATAAGATTAGCTAACAAAAATTAAATAAACCATCAGCAATTCAATGAGATACAAAAATTCCGCATTTTATATTGTTCTCTTTTTTTAATGACACATCCTCAATCTGCTAAAACCTTAAAAAACTTAAATTTTTACTTCAATTTTCCGAAAGATTTGTAAGCAGATTTAAGAAAGCGACCTAATTTTCATTTTCAGCACTCACGACTGAACGCAAAGTAATCAATGTAATTTCAGATGGTACGCCTGTTCTGAGCGGTGGCCCCCAATAACCTGTCCCGCTATTGATGTAAATCCACATATTTTCATAACGATTTAAGCCTTTATAAAAGCGGTGAAAAAACCGAATGAAGAAGTTAAAGGGAAAATATTGCCCTGAATGGGTATGTCCTGAAAGCTGCAAATCAAAACCTGCTTCATGAGCCGCTTGATAACTGGCAGGCTGATGCGCTAATAAAATCTTAATCACATCCGATGGGGCGCCTTCCAATGCTTTTAATGGATCAGAAGAATGGACAGACCCACCCCTTCCGCGCATCGAATAATCGGTGACGCCAGCCAATACAATTTCATCACCATTGTGTTGAATCAGTCGGTGTTCATTGGCAAGCACATCCGTGCCGAGCGTTCTAAACGCCGCCATCCACGCCGAAGCATCCCAATAATATTCATGATTTCCCGTCACAAAAAAACTGCCATGCGTTGCACGTAGTTGTGAAATCGGCGCTAAATCACCGATTAAATCTGCAACCGTTCCATCGACAAAATCGCCAGTCAATGCGACCAAATCGGGTTTCAAATCATTGGCGAGATTGACGACGTTTTGCGTGTAATCGTGACCGATGGTGGGGCCTACGTGAAGATCAGAAATCTGAACAATTTTAAAACCATCAAAGCCAGCAGGCAGATTATTCAGCGGCACGTCAACTTTGCGTACGCGAGGCCCAACGATGGCTTGGCGGATACCGATAATCGTCGTACCAATCGTTAATAAGCCCAACGTCAGCAGCGCTCGACGATCAAAGTCGACAGGGTTCGCGGGTGCAGCTATCCATTTCCAAATAATGCTTACGATATCCGTTGCCAGCGCATAAACCACCAGAAACGACAGAATCCCAAACGCCAAATACGATGCCCAATCGAGCACATAAACCAAGGTTTCGGCATCGTAATCTTTTTTCAGTCTAGGAAAAATTAAACGATCGCCAAAAGGCCCAAGCAGTTGTAATGCAAAGAACCCAAAAAACAGAAAACCGCTCAACAATAGATGCTCGCCAGCCCAAGCCCAACGGCTGATGATGCGTGATGCCGCATACAAATTAAGGAGCGCAAGCAAACCAATTACAATCATCATTCGCGTCAACATAGGGCTTCCTTATCAGTTTCCTTATTTAAGGTTTCGGCTTCATTTTCGGGTAATTAAACAACTTTTCCGATGTTTTAAAATTTATACAACCAATTGACAACCTTACAGACTGCTCGTCAGACTAGCAAAGTACAAATTGAAAAGA
>CAYJUB010000200.1:0-5102 GCA_964373145.1 uncultured Moraxellaceae bacterium | reverse complement strand
TTCTCGTGCTACGTTATGCTGAGGGCTTGCTGACAGAGCCAAAAACCGTTTGTGGCGGTAATTTGCCTACATATCAAGAGGCTTTTGCTGCATTGCAGCAACTCAAAACCGAACTGATTTCACGCGGAGAAGCGACAGACCTTTTTGCCCTTGAGCGTGGTGATGGACTTGCTGCGCTACTTGGTAATCTTGATCAAACTGTGTTTGGTGATCCTGCGTATCCCAGTATAGAAGCTAAAGCTGCTCATTTACTTTATTTTGTCATCAAAAATCATCCATTTGCAGATGGTAATAAGCGTAGCGGCGCATTTTTGTTTGTTGATTTTCTAAATCGTAATGGTTGTTTATTAGATAAAAGTGGGCAACCTGTGATCAATGATATTGGTCTTGCTGCATTGGCATTATTAGTTGCCGAATCAAATCCAGCGCAAAAAGAAACGATGATTCGTCTCATTATGAATATGCTGGCGCAGGAAGTTTGAAAGAAGATGGGGTGGCTGAAAAAAAACCTACCCAATCCCTTCAATCGCAAATCGCACTCATCTCAATTATAAATCCCACCACGACACCATTCACCCGAATCATGCGTAAATCGCCGCCGACTTTGGATGAAATGTTGCCGATCATCTTTTGCTAATATTTAGCAAAAGATGGGTGTTTTGAAGGAAAATAATTGATCCTTAAACAAATCCACTCTCCACCAAATAGTTTTTATACGTCTCGCGAACGCCTGTTTTGAGCAATTTGCCAGTCGCTGTATGTGGTAGTTCATCGACAAAAACAACTGCATCAGGCAGTTGCCACTTTGCGACTTTATCCGCTAAAAAAGCAATCACTTCAGCGGCAGTTACTGTGGCGCCTTCTTTTTTGATCGCTAATAACAATGGACGTTCATCCCACTTTGGATGATACACACCAATCACACAGCACTCTTTCAAGGCTGGATGACCGACTGCGGCGTTTTCTAAATCAATCGAACTAATCCACTCACCACCTGATTTAATCACGTCTTTTGCACGATCAACGATCTGCATCGTATTTTCGCGATCAATCGTGGCAACATCACCCGTATCAAACCAACCGTCTACAAATGATTTTTTGTCATCGTTTTGATAATAGCTGCTCACGACCCATGGGCCGCGTACCAAAAGTGAACCAAAAGCCTGACCATCACGTGGCAATTCATTACCTGCGTCATCGACAATTTTCATTTCGATGCCATAGACTGAACGACCTTGTTTCAGTTGTTTTTCATAGCGTTGCTCTAAAGGCAATTGTGCCATCGCGCGCGTCATACTATTCACAGTGCCGAGTGGGCTGAGTTCAGTCATTCCCCATGCGTGAATTAAGAATGCATCATGTTTTTCTTGAAAGGCTTTAATCATGGATAATGGCGCTGCAGCACCACCCACGACGACATTTTTAACTGAAGTTAAGGTCGCTTTAATTTGATCAAGATAATTGAGTAGTCCTAACCAAATCGTAGGGACACCCAGCAATAAATTAGCTTTTTCACCATCAATCAACTCAGACAACGACGCGCCATCCATGCCGTGTGCAGGAAGCACCAATTTTGCGCCTGTCATCGTTGCCGCATACGGTGTACCCCAAGCATTCACATGAAACATCGGAACAACAGGGAGCAAAATACTCTCTTCATCAATGTTTAGTGCATTCTTTTGCACGGCGGCAATGGTGTGTAAAACGGTCGAGCGATGAGTATAGAGAACACCTTTGGGATGACCCGTTGTGCCCGAGGTGTAGCACAACGCCGCACCAGAATTGTCATCTAATAATGGCCACTCAAAAGTGCTCGGCATATCTGCAATCATATCTTCATAGCAGAGTAGATTAGATAGTTTAGTGCTCGTCGGCATGTGGGCTTTATCGGTCAGCACCACAATCCCTTCAACATTTTTGATATGTTCTGCAACCGCTTCAAGCAGCGGAACAAAGGTTAAATCCACAAATATAAAACGATCAGCAGCGTGATTGATAATATAAATAATTTGTTCAGGAAATAGGCGAGGATTGATGGTGTGCGTAATCGCACCGATCCCAGAAATGCCAAAATACAACTCATAATGACGATGGGTATTCCATGCCAATGTGCCTATGCGGTCGCCGATTTTAATGCCCAATTTGTCTATTAACGCATTGGCAACTTGTTTAGCACGCACTGCGGCCTGTCCGTAGGTATAGCGAAAAATACCGCCTTCGACTTGGCGGCTCACAATTTCAGCGTGAGGGTGGCTCACAATTGCGTGTTCGATTAATGATGAAATAAGTAGCGGTTGTTGCATCATGCTCATGATTGTTCTCTTCCGTAAGGTTTAACGAGGTTTAACAAGGTTTAATTAACAACTATTTAAACTTTTTTGAGCTTTTTTACATGACATCTAAACGTTGATGAGCGTTTAGATGTCATGCATTATTCACAAGATTGATTATCCAATTCCTTCAATCGCAAATCGTACCAATCCTAAAATAATCCCAATCATAAAACCAACCACGACACCATTGACCCGAATCATGTGCAAGTCGCCGCCCACTTCGGATTCGACTTTGCCGACCATATCGCGCGTATCCCAATTATGGATTTGCTCGCTAACATATTGAATAACGGTGTCGGCATAACGGTCAGCAGCATATTCGGCGAATTGAGCAATTTCATGATTCAAGGCTTGACGTACAGCGGTGTCCGAAGCGAGCTGTGTGCCAATTCGCATCATGAGTCCCTGTAAACTGCTGCTGATCGCAGATTGGTCGGATTCCAAATCCTCGATAATACCCAACATAATGCTTTCATAAATATGAAAACCGAAAGCCACGACGGTGGGCGATTGGACTAGACTTTGTTTAAATGCCTCAAGTTTCTGTGATTCTTCAGAGTTGTCATCTTCGAGTGCCGTCATCCACTGTGCAATCGAATGGTTAAGCATGAGATGAATAGGATGATTGGGTTGAGTATTTAAATCACGAATCGTTCGTAATACGCCCCAGACCACGTTACGTTTGACATCAAAACCGAGCACAGTCGCGCCGCGTGACAAATGTCCGAAGATACCCGCTTCATCGAGAATTTTTTGGATGATTTCTTCGGCATATTGTGGGTTGGTGTGAATCCAGTTATCTAAACTGCTGAGGCTAAGATGAATGACGTCATGATGGATTTTATTATCAAAAACAGCCTTCATTGTTCGTGCAACAGCTTGATTAATCGGCGTTTCACTCAGCCATTGTACTGAACTTTGTTTGATAAATTGGTTGATCGTTTCATTTTGAGCAATCTTTAAAAAACGTGGAACCAGTCGTTTAAATTCTTCTGAAAGCATTTTTGCATTGGCTGGTTCAGCGAGAAAATTTGCCACATACAGAGACATATCGATCGCTTCGAGTTTATTACGAACGATCTGCGGTGCGAGGAAATTTTCTTGAACAAAACGACCCATGGATTCGGCAATACGGGCTTTGTTACGCGGAATAATCTCGGTGTGTTCACGAATAAAACTCGGTACCCAAATGTGCTTAAACGGATCACGAAACAATACGGTAATCGCATACCAATCGGCTAATCCGCCAACGACACCTGCTTCCGCACCCAAGGTCAAAATGTGAAAAACGCTGATATATTCTGGAAAATAACGACTCGTAATCAACAATAAAAACCAAAAAACGACCATCGATACCAAAAGAAAGGTGGCGATGCGTTTGTTTCTGATCAGGTTTAATTCTGGGCTAAGCTGTGAATTCAACGATGCTGCTCCAAGTCGTATGGAATTATTTAGATATAAGACTACATTTTTACAGAAGAAAGTTCACTGAGCCTGTCGAAGTGAGTGCGTAAACCTACACTTTATCTTCATATACCGTTCATTTCGACAGGCTCAATGAACTATTTAGCGGATTGAAAAAATAATAAATTTACGGGTGAATGTCGGCAATACCAGCGATTTGACGTAATTGAGTGGTCAGTTGCTCTCGTGCTTTGACAAAACCATCAATGCCGCCTTGTAATAATTCAAATGCCATGAGGTTATCACTGTGCATCGCATCAAATTTTGCTTTGGTCATTGTGATTGCATTGACTGGCTTTAGTTGTGCGGTTTCAGCCGATAGTTGACGTGGTAAATCACCTGTAGATTTCGATAATTCAGACAGCAACGCAGGAGAAATCGTCAATAAATCACAGCCAGCCAATGCATTTACTTGCGCCATGCTGCGGAAACTTGCGCCCATGACTTCAGTTCTATGGTTGTGCTGTTTGTAATAGCTGTAAATTTCGCGCACTGAAACCACGCCCGGATCGAGTTCGATTGGGTAGCTGTCTTTGCCTTCAGATTTTTTGTACCAATCTAAAATGCGACCAACAAATGGAGAAATCAGTGTCACTTTCGCATCCGCGCAAGCCACCGCCTGATGTAAACCAAAAATCAGCGTTAAGTTACAGTGAATACCTTCAGCTTCTAATGCGCGAGCGGCTTGAATACCTTCCCAAGTCGCAGCAATTTTGATCAAAATACGTGATTGATCAATCCCCGCTTTTTTATACAATCCAATGAGTTCACGTGCTTTTTCAATTGTTTCATCGGTATCGTAAGAGAGGCGAGCATCCACTTCGGTCGAAACGCGCCCTTCAATCAATTTTAAAATTTCTAAACCTAAACGCACTGTAAGCAAATCAATTGCACGATCAACTAACGCATCATCAACGAGTCCTTCCACACGCGCATCACGTAGCGCATCTTCAATCAGAGGCATGTTCGAGGGTAATGCTGCAGCAGCGGTAATGAGGGACGGATTTGTCGTCGCATCAATCGGACGAAATTGTTCAATAGCAGCGAGATCACCTGTGTCTGCAACGACTGTAGTCATCGATTGGAGTTGGCTTAGCAATGTCGTCATTTGGGTGGTTGAGAGTGGTTGGGTCATGCTGAATTACTCAATGAATCGCTTAGAAGTTGTATTGGAATATCCGTTATTCGATTTTAGACAGGTTTACTGATGTTTTGACAGGACTTCTTCTGTCGTTTAGTCGTTTTTTTGCTACACTTACGCCTTAATTCGTTTAGAGGGTTGGCATATGATAAACATGGCTCATT
>CAYJUB010000199.1:0-5136 GCA_964373145.1 uncultured Moraxellaceae bacterium | reverse complement strand
GACAAACTGGCGCTCAAATAGCGCGGATCAGCAGCCAATTTACTCAGCATAAAAATCTGCCAAAATTGGTCAGCACGATTAAAACCACCCTGCAAATAGGGTTGGATTCCCGCAGGAGGATTTTCAGCTTGATTTGCGTATGTTTGCTTACTAAAGTGCTGAATTCCCAACACCTCGTCTACCAACAATCCACTAAACAAATCACCATGATCAATCACCATGATCTTGCGCTTCGCAGAATCAATGCTTAACTCATGAGTCACATTAGTAAATTCTGCTAAATCAATCAAAGGCAATAGACGACCGCGCACATTAGATAAGCCAAAAAGCCAATGATGAACGCCATGCACAGGGGTATATTCAGGTACACGCAGTACCTCGGCAACCTCACCCAGTGGAGCAATATATCGTTGTCCAGCCAGCATAAAGCCCACACCAGACCAACGCTCTTCTTGACTTTCCTGTCCCTGCTGAATCCGCTGCCGTCCTCTTTCCGAAAGACGTAACAGCTGAATAAACCCTCTGGCAGCCATAGCTCACTATCCCAAGTTTCAACCGCATGCTTATTATTAATAATAAGGCTTCAAAAAAGCTTTATTCGAACACACTTATGGCAAGTGTTTACCGATGACTTGCATTAACTCCGCCTCATCCACAGGTTTCGTTAAATAATCTTTTGCACCCTGTCTGCGACCCCAAACACGATCAGTTTCCTGATCTTTGGTACTCACAATGACAACAGGGATATGGGCAGTATCAGCACCACGAGTAATCTGCCTTGTCGCCTGAAAACCATTCATGCCTGGCATAACCACATCCATGAGCACTACATCAGGTTTTTCTGCTAAGGTCATCGCCACGCCATCAGCGCCATTCGTCGCCTCAAGCACAGCATGCCCATTGCGCTGTAACATCTCGCGGAATCTAAACGTTTCGGTTGGAGAATCATCGACTACTAAAATTTTTGCCATCACAAGATCCTTCTCGATTTTCTATTCCGCAGTTGCAGAGACATGCTGACGAATTGCACTAAACAATTCCTCTTTACTAAAAGGTTTCGTCAAATAATCATCCGCACCGACGATTCTCCCTTTAGCTTTATCAAACAGACCATCTTTTGAAGACAGCATGATGACTGGGGTTTTTTGATATGCAGGATTGTTTTTAATGAGGGCGCAGGCCTGATAACCATCAAGTCGTGGCATCATAATATCGACAAATATAACGTCTGGACGAGTATCCGCGATTTTGGCCAATGCATCGAATCCATCGACTGCGGTATGAACGGTACAGCCCGCTTTTTGAAGAAGAGTTTCAGCAGTACGACGAATCGTTTTCGAATCATCAATTACCATTACTTTCAACCCATCAAAATTCTCTTCCATTTTTTTCATCTTCCTGATAATTCGAAGTCATAAATTGATGTTTGTGGACTCTGCATTATTTAATTATGCATTCATCCATCCACTATCTCTGCCTAGCATAAAACGTTCAGCGTCACTAAACCAGCATTTCAACTCTTTTTATTTTTATAATTACCTAATTAGTTCACACAATAAGTTAAATCAATCCAGTTTTCAATAAAAACTAACGCTTGTAGATATGCTTTCACCATACTATTCTTAAGGCATGGACGGCATCATGAACAGATTCACACTCATGATGCAATTGAATACAAAACAACAGGATGAAAAGGCGACTCATGTTTATCAGACACAAACACGCCAAACACGCTCATTTGACAGTACGAGTGCTGAGCTCATCAGCTACCAAAGGTCCGCATTTGTCAGTTGATCATTCAAAGACTCATCGTCATTCCCAGCGTTCTCTACACGATCAACTCAAGAAAATTGGTGTTTTTTTATCAAGCATCCTATTGATTACTTTAACAAGTCTACCAAACGCTTATGCAGACAAAAACAATAATAGCAACACATCGCCACGATGGTATCGCTATTACAATAGCCAAGGTATTCCGACACTCAGCAGTACGATCAGCGAACAACATCTCCAGCACGGGTATGATGCTCTCGACAAAAATATGCGTCTGATTCGCCACTTCCCTCCTTTTTCAGGGCAGAAATACGCTCAAGAACAAGCGCAACGCGAACAGGCAATCGCGAGACGAATTAGTGAACGCCATCTTCAAGAAACCTATATTTCTGCGAATCGTGCAACGCTTCAACGTGATCGTGAGCTCGGCGAACTGGATGGGCAAATTTCGCGCGGCCAGCAGCAAGTCGTTGTACTTTCTACGGCACTGAATGAAAGCGTTAGAGCTGCCGCTAATTTTGAGCGACAAAACAAGCAAATTCCGACCTACTTAAAGAATCAGCTGAGTACCAATAAAGACTTACTCAATCAATCTCAAACCAATATTGCGGCACTGAAAGTAAAACGTGAGCAAACCAGTAAGCAGTTTAATGATGCCATCGCGACACTGAAGAGCATTGAACAGCGAGGTAAGCGCTCCATTTCAGCCAATGCCCCTTAAATGTGTAAAAGACCGATTGATGTCATTGATATAAACCATGGCGTTTTATAGGGTTACGACATCAATGACACACTATAAACAGATCTGCTACGGTATAATTCACTCAAAGTTTAACTCACCTTATTTGTCTCATCATTTAGGATATCCCTATGAATAACGTCGCCAAAAAAACGCGTCACGTTCGTCTCTTAATTCTCGGCTCTGGGCCTGCAGGTTATAGTGCTGCTGTATATGCAGCACGCGCAAACCTGAAGCCTGTACTGGTGGCGGGTATGCAACTCGGAGGACAGCTTACAACGACCGTTGAAGTCGATAACTGGCCAGGTGATGCACACGGTTTAACTGGCCCAGTACTGATGGAGCGCATGCAAGAACATGCGGAACGTTATGGCACTGAAATCATTTACGACCATATCAATGAAGTTGATCTTTCACAGCGCCCATTTCAACTCAAAGGTGATATGGAAGATTTCACGTGTGATGCACTGATCATTGCAACAGGTGCAACGGCGCAGTATCTCGGACTTGAGTCTGAACAAGAGTTTTCGGGTCGTGGCGTCAGTGCATGTGCAACATGTGATGGCTTCTTCTATAAAGGTCAACCTGTCATGGTTGTCGGCGGCGGAAATACTGCGGTTGAAGAAGCACTCTATCTTTCCAATATCGCTAGCCATGTCACACTGGTTCATCGCCGAGACAAAGTAAAATCTGAGAAGATTCTGCAAGACTTGTTATTTGAACGTGAGAAAGAAGGCAAAATTTCAATTTTGTGGAATAACCAAGTCGATGTCATTCAAGGCAATGACGCTGGCGTGACCAATGTACAACTTAAAAGTACGTTGGATGGTTCTGCAAAAAATGTTGATGTGCAAGGTGTTTTCATTGCGATTGGTCATAAGCCAAATACTGCCATGTTTGAAGGTCAACTCGAACTACACAATGGTTATATTACGGTCAATAGCGGTACAAAAGGCAATGCAACCCAAACCAGCATTCCAGGTGTATTTGCAGCCGGTGATGTGGCGGATCACATTTATCGCCAAGCAATTACCTCTGCAGGTTCAGGCTGTATGGCGGCGCTGGATGCCGAACGCTTCCTAGACGGGCTGTAATGCGCATGTCGTCGTGTTTATGGATTCACTGTCATTTTAACTTGATCGGTGTATAAATAAACATGACGACGCGACTCCTCCCCCAATCGCTTTGGCAATTTCCTGATCCAATTCAAGCCGATCCTTTAGGTGAAGGCTTAGTTGCGGTTGGGGCGGATCTTGCGCCTGAAACCATTTTGGCAGC
This sequence comes from uncultured Moraxellaceae bacterium, assembly GCA_964373145.1. Classification (GTDB taxonomy): domain Bacteria; phylum Pseudomonadota; class Gammaproteobacteria; order Pseudomonadales; family Moraxellaceae; genus Aquirhabdus. The sequence continues at coordinate 1,346 of CAYJUB010000199.1, read as the reverse complement.
GTATCAATTGGGGATATTCCCATGGTTCAGTGGTGATGATCCCATCTGTTGGTGGAGTCCAGAACCGCGCTGCATTATCCAACCCGAATCCTTTAAACCCTCAAAAACACTCATTCGAAGCATTAAAAAGAATCAATACACACTGACTCTTAATCAAAATTTCGCAGCCGTGATGCACGCTTGCGCCGATGCTCGCGCTCATGCAGAGGGCACATGGATTAGCTCAGATATTATTCAAGGATACTGTGGATTACATGAAGTCGGACTCGCGCATAGTATCGAGGTCTGGGAGACCAATGAGCAATTACCGCCATTATTGGTTGGCGGTTTATATGGCGTACAACTCGGACGCGCGTTTTTCGGTGAGTCTATGTTTAGCCAACGCACGGATGTATCAAAAATAGCTTTTACATTCTTAATGAAACTCTGTGCAGCATCCCACTTCCCGTTTGTCGACTGCCAACTCCCTAATGATCACTTAATGAGTCTGGGTGCAATCACCATGCCGAGACAACAATTCTTAACTGCGCTCAAAACCGTACTCTCTCAACCCGCACCCTGCTGGAAATTGTTACAGAATCACCACTTCAACTGCGCAGAACTGTTGACCGATGATCTTTTTTCAGGCTTTATTGAAGCGTAATATAAAATATTGAAATCATGATTCAGACTCAAAGTAATCAGTGTGAGATGTCATGTCAAATATGAAGCATATTCGGTTCTATATCACCCCGCCCCATCCTTGTAGTTACTTGGATGATCGCTCTGCACGCATGGTGTTTATTGATCCGATACGCACACTCGACACCGAGACACTATCAGAGCTGTCACGCCAAGGTTTTCGTCGTAGCGGCGACTTTATTTATAAACCTGAATGTCAAAGTTGCCGTCAATGCCTCTCATCACGGATTCCAAGCACGCGTTTTGAACCCGACAACCGTCAACGCCGAGCACTGAACCGCAATAAAGACTTACGAATGGCCATTCGTTCAACACGATACGCCACAGATGTGCACTATCAACTCTATGCACGTTATATTGAAAAACGTCATGCAGACGGCGACATGTATCCCCCAACGCGTGACCAATTCGATAAGTTCTTGGTCGCTGGCGGAATTGATAGTTTTTTTATAGAATTTTGGCTCAATGATCAGCTCATGGTCGTTGCAACCTGCGATCCGCTCGATGATGGTATTTCGGCGGTTTACACCTTTTTTGACCCTGATGAAAATCGCCGCAGTCTCGGCACTTTTTCGATCATGAAACAAATTGAATGGGCGCGTGACCACAAGTTAGCTTATGTTTACTTAGGGTATTGGGTGCCACAAGCAGAAAAAATGCGCTAC
>CAYJUB010000198.1:0-5176 GCA_964373145.1 uncultured Moraxellaceae bacterium | reverse complement strand
TTCAATTTATGAGAAAAAATTTACTTTGTGCGGGACTGTTGTTGGTCAGTTTTACGTCGATTGCAGCTAATGCTCCATTCCAACCGAAAGCTATTAGTAATTTCTCTCAAGATAAAGGCGTTGGGAAAGACTTTACTAGGCTGAAAATAAGCTTGATTGTATCCGACCCATCTGACATAAATTCAATTCGATTAGGTGGTTTAACAGTGTGCTCTAATAGCACATGTTTTAAACCTACTACACCTGACTATTTTAGAGCAATGACTACATCAGGAGGAGCCTCAGCATTGATAGTTGATGCTGTTATTCCAGCGACATCAATTACAAGTGTTTACTTTGAACCAAGCACAGGTAAAAATATAGTCGATGGTTCTATTAAGTTAGAAAAGCCATTGTTGTTAGAAAAAGGATATTATGGTGGTGAGATTTTACTATCACTGTCTAAGAAAAATGTTTTAAATCAATCTATTTATTATCCGTCGGATGTGTCTAGTAATTTATTTAATATAGAAAGACAGTCAATATATTACAATCCAAAAAATGCTACAAGAGTCAATCTAAAGTATGGGGCAAGTTTGATGATACCAGCAGGTGCATTAAATAAACCACAAATTTTTAGTGTAGCTGTCCATGATATTGGTAAAAATTATCCGCTAGTAGATATTTATCCTTATATAAATCTAAATAAGCCAATTTCATTGGAGCGAGTTGTAATTGGCTCTTCTAATAAAAATACTGGTATTAAAACACCTTCTACACCAGATTTAAATCCATTGCCTAAATCATCAATAATTATGCGGAGTAATAGTTCGTCGGATAAGTCAATAACTTCATTATCAAAAACAGGTGTTGTTGACGATATTACCAGCAATACTCAAAGTAGTAGTATTAGTAGTAATCAAGCGATATCTCTTGCCGCAGCATCACCCACATGTGACCAAATTATTTCTGCCAATTTAGCGTATTTACTTAGTTTTACTGCAACAAATGGTGCAGTTCATGTTAATTGGTGTCAAAATATTGCCCCATATGTAAATATCATCGTTGTAAATACAAATGACTCACGAATTCGTTATTCTATTCCACTCACAACTGGCTATAATCCAGCATCAAAAGGTTATCAAATAGTATTGAAACCTATAACAGACTATGCGCCGAATACAATTGCAACGATCAATGGATTTACTTGGTCTGGAGATCAGGGTACATCTTCTGGGCAATTTGGAGTTGCGAATGGATACTTATTTTCTGCAGGTATTGTGTACGGGAGAAATCAAGCGGGTGGTGGTAGTATAGGTGGTAGTGGGGTAAGCGATGGTAACAAGTTCGTTATGGGTTATGGTGCAAATCTGAATACCCTTACATTTTTTGAAACATCAGTTGCGGGTGCAACTTTTGGATCATACTCTAGAAATGTAGTAAGTTCATCCACTTCGGTTATTAAAAATAATAATTGTACAAGTGACCTCAATAATAATAGGTGGTCGGCTGTAGGTGCGAAGAGTGGTAGGATGGTTATGATATCGTCTACATCAGGAGGTTCAACAACAGCAGCTCAGCTATGCCCTGTATTTAGGGCATTGGAAATACAAAACGCATTAAGATTAGATGGTGGACCAAGCACATCAATGACCTTAGATGGAAAGCTATTAAATCCTATAACAGGAGTAGCATCCATTAAATATGGTTCTGTACGTCACGTAGCTTACCCACTCAAAATATCATGGTAAATAGAATTTTATAAATTTGTGGTTTAGCATGCTTGTATAAGCTATATCATTATAGGGCGTGCAGTATTTTTATTATTTGTCTGTAATTTATTGAATTAATTAATTAAAATAATTTGAGTGAAAAAGCCTTCATTTGAAATGAAGGCTTTTGATGTTTCTATGATCAAAATAGTTATCCCGCATCTGACGTTCTTGTGAAATCTACTGCATAATATACCCATCAATTTTTTGTGTTCTTAGGTATTAAAAGGAAATTATTATGGCAGTTGGCGATCTACAGATGCCGGTAATGCAGCCGGTGAAAGGTGTACGAATTGGAATCGCCGAAAGCTATATTCGCTATCAAAACCGTCGTGATTTGGTTGTGTTTGAATTGGCGGAAGGCACGACCACGGCAGCGGTATTCACCCAGAATTCATTTTGTGCTGCACCAGTTTTGGTCGCACGTGAAAATCTAAGCCATGCCAATCCACGTTATTTAGTCATTAACACGGGCAATGCAAACGCCAGCACAGGCACGCAAGGTTTAAAAAATTGTCACGAGAGCTGCCAGGCACTTTCAGATTTGACACATGTCAACGCTAATCAAATTTTGCCATTTTCGACGGGTGTCATTGGTGAGCAATTGCCTGTTGATCGTCTCATCGCTGGTTTGCCAGCTGCGCTAAGTGCGTTGAATGAAAATGCATGGACTGACGCAGCTCACGGCATCATGACCACCGATACCTTACCGAAAGGTGCGAGTGAAATCCTGATGCTGAATGGTGAAACCTATACCATTACGGGGATCAGTAAAGGCGCGGGCATGATTCGTCCAAATATGGCGACGATGCTTGGTTTTGTGGCGACCGATGCGCCGATTTCACGCGATGTTTTGCAGAATTTGCTGACGAATGCAGTCAATCAATCTTTTAATCGTATCACCATCGATGGCGACACATCGACCAATGACTCATGTGTTTTGGTCGCGACTGGTCAAGCGGGTGGTGCGCCTTTAGAGTCAACTTCTGATGAGCGTTATAGCGATTTTGAAGCGGCAATCAATCGTATTTTCTTGCGTCTAGCACAGCTGATTGTCCGTGATGGTGAGGGTGCAACCAAGTTTATGACGGTGCGCGTTGAAGGCGGTTTACAGACCCAAGAGTGTTGCGATGTAGCATATCGTGTTGCGCATTCACCGCTAATTAAAACAGCATTCTTTGCCTCTGATCCGAACTGGGGTCGTATCGTCTGTGCAATTGGTAACGCAGGTTTAGTTAATCTAGATGTGTCTAAAGTCCAAGTCTTTTTAGATCATGTTCAAATCGTCAAAGATGGCGGTGCAAATCCAGATTACACTGAAGCTGAAGGTGCAGCAGTAATGGCTCAGCCAGAAATTAGCATTCGTATTAATTTAGGACGCGGTACTGCTGTAGATACAGTGTGGACATGTGATTTCTCATATGATTATGTAAAAATTAACGCTGATTATCGCTCTTAAATCTTCGTTTATAACACATCGTTCTCACATCATGAGATGTCGGAAGCCAGCATAAATTGCTGGCTTTTTTAATGTGAATTGTTATATTGGATTGATGAATCAATAAGATCATTGATATCGAAAAAGATCTTCTTTTCAGGGAATAAAAAATGACAATGTTGCCAGCGCGCCTTAGATCGTTTCGCGCCATCAAATTATTCACCGAATCAAGAAAAACTTATCTCTCGATTTCTGCTGCAGCCGTTATCCTCATAACCGTCGGGCAATCAAGTTTTGCAAGTACGCCTAATTTTGTTGCATGGACTGATCCAACGCCATCTGCGTTGCAGCCTTTTGATGGTAATCCTGAAGCAATTGCGGAGTTGGCTGGCTCAACAATGATTTTCTATCCACAAGCCAAATCAACCGCCGTTTTGCCGTATACATCTGGGCCAAAAACATATCAAAACGTTCAATATGTTTCAGGCGCTATCGTTGTGCCAGCTTCCGTTGATCAAGTGGAAAAGTTATTAACCAATTATGCTGGCTATACCTCAATATTCCCTAAAATTACCAAAGCCAATATTTTAGCCAATCAACAAGTGGGCAATCCTCAAACTGATGCCAATGCAAGTGTTCGCAGCATGGTGAAATATCATATGCTGATTAAGATACCGATTCCGCTGCTCAGTTTCGATGAAGATATGATCATGCAACATGAGCGGACTAAAAATAGTATTTCTACATTAATTATTGATGCCCCGATTCAATATGGTTCAGGTAAGTTTGAATGGTATCCATTGAAAAATGGCAAAACATTAGTGACTTTGACTCAGTGGGGTGATTTAGATCGTCCCAAGGGTTTTTTAGTCAGAACGATTTTAGGTGCAATGCCAGAAATTAAATACGCGGTTCCAAATGGCGTGCAGGGATTTGTACTCGAATCTTTGCGCCAGCGTTTGGTTCCTGATACTGCTGGCAAACCATTACCGATGCAAAACATTGTCCCTACACTCAATTTAACTAATGCCCAAGAAGCTCAAGTCTTAAAGCTTTTGCGCCAAGGTGGAACTGTTCAGTTTAGTCATCGACCCGTCTGGATGGTCACTGCGAATCGACCTGAAAAGCTGTCTTTTGTGAGTACGTTTTATCATATGCCGAGCACATTAGAAAAGTCACAAAATGCTTTAATTAATCTCAATAATTTCAAGAGTATCTATCGTCAGGTTCGTAAGGTGAAGAGTACGCAGTTAACTGGTGGTGGCGTTGATTATGATTTGAAAATTGGTTTGGGGTTGGGTGTTTTGTCGATTCCAATGCATGTAAAACTTATTTATCTGCCGGAACCAGAGCCGAATAGTTTTCGCTTTTTTAGCTCGGGCGGTGATGTTGAATTTATTCAAGGTCGAGTCAAAATGAAAGAGCTCAGCTCTAAAACAACTTTGGTGAATCTGACTGCCGCTGGAAAAGTGGGTGAAAATCCACCTTTTTTGCTCAAGTTGACCAAGCATTTGCCGTATTATGACTATTTACCGACGACCGGTTCAGCTCCCATTATTTTTGAAAAAACAAAAACTTGGCTGATGAAATAATCAGGTGTTTTATAAACGCTTGCATTTTGATGAATAGTGATTAAAATGCCGTCATTGTTTGATGTAGTCCACGTCAAACCCGAATTTTTGAGGAGCGCGTTATGTTGTTAAGTCGAGGAAAAGTATTGATCTAATTGGCAAACGCGCCCCATTCGAACCGTTTGCCTGATCGGTAACGTTCGAATGCTTAAAGCCCTAGCATTCGCTGGGGCTTTTTGTTTTTTCTCATGCCTATTTTTACCCAAAACAGGCTGTGAGTCGCGTTTACCCAACGTTGTTAAATTTGTAAAGAGTAAGAAGAAATTATGACTATTCAATTAGTTTTAAATGCCGATTCTGGCTATGGCGTCCCTGTAAAGATATTTACAACGGATGTTGAAGAGGAAAGATCGGAA
>CAYJUB010000197.1:0-5179 GCA_964373145.1 uncultured Moraxellaceae bacterium | reverse complement strand
GGCGACAATTGACCATCAGAAAAGTAACTGTGTGTATGTAAATCCGCACGCAGGATCATCTATACTTCAACTTTTAGATTATGTGGAATAGAGCGTAGCATGAAAGCATTGCTAGACTTCGTGCCTTTGGTAGCCTTCTTTTATTTAGCGAAGACAGAATCGATTTTCATCGCGACCCAAGGACTCATCATTGCGAGTGTCGCAGTCTACAGTTTGCATTTTATACTGCAAAAAGGCCGATTGGAAAAATCTCAGTGGATTACCCTCTTATTGACGCTTGCGTTTGGCGGCTTAACACTTTATCTCCATGATGACGTTTGGCTTCGCTGGAAATCACCGATTATTAACTGGATTTTTGGTACTGCGTTCTTGCTCAGCCCAATGGTTGGTAAAAACCCGATGCCTTTAGCAAAGCGTTTTCTTGATACTATATTCGAGCTCACTGATTCAGGTTGGAAAAAACTCAATCTGGCTTGGGCAGCATTTTTCTTTATCTTAGGTGGATTGCATCTCGTCTTTGCATTTACTTATCCTGCACTGTGGATTGATTTCAAAGTCTTTGGCGGCACAGCAATCATGATTGCCTTTATGATTGGACAGTTTGTGCTGTTGCGCAACAATCTAAAAAGTGCTGAAAAACAGAATTAAGCCTCGCTCTCAACCGATTGATTTAAAGACCAGATTTTCAAAGACCCGATTTTCAAGACATGTTTAAGGAAAAGTTAATGCCGTTATTTACTGTGATCGCAACCGATGCGCCGAATAGCTTAGAACAACGCAAAGCGCTCCGCCCTAAACATCTCGCGCGTTTGGAAGCACTACACGCTGCTGGACAATTGGTACTTGCAGGGCCATTCCCAACGACTCATGATGTGCCACCCACAGGGTTTACGGGCAGCTTGCTCGTACTGAACTTTCCTGATCGTGCGGCATTGGACGCATGGCTTGCAGAAGAACCTTTCGTACTTGAAGGCGTGTATGAATCAGTCGTTGTAAAACCATTTATTCAAGCACTACCAAACCTGAATGTTTAATCGTAATATCGCACATCTTTTTTTATTTATTGACGGACAGCTTTCATGATTCACGCCACCCAAAAGATTGCCGCCGTCATGACAACCTTGATTGCACTGCACATCGGGCAAAGTATCGCAGCACCCGCAGTGAATACGCCCGTTGCAACCGCACCGACTACGCAAACCACTACAGTAAAAACGGCGACAGCGACAGCAACCGCACCAGCAGCTACGAATGGTGTGGCGCCTGCTGCTGCTGTTAAACCCGTCATCAAGCCACCAACGCTCGAAACGCTATACGCCAATTTAAACAAGCAAAGTAAAATTCAAACCAAACGCCTCGATGAACTTGAAATCGCCAACCGCGAAGCCTTGACTCGTAATCAATCGCTGCAACTTGAAAATGACAATCTCAGTGTTCAAGTCAAAGTTCTGCAAAGTGAGCGCGGTGCGCAAATGTTTATCTATGGCTCAGTTGCGATTTTGGTCGGCGCACTGATTGGTTATCTGATTGCCAGCAACTTTTTGCGTCGTACACGTCGTTGGTAATCACAACTTTACCCACTCAATGAACTCCCCTCCTAAGCATGAAAATAATCTGCAGCTGCTCACTCAGCAGTTTGCAGCATTAGCGGCATTTCAATGTCTAACCTTCCATGCCAATGAGTTTGGTGATGGCTTAAACATTCTAAGAATTTGGCAAAAATGGCGTGAAATTCGACCAGAAAATAATAGCCGCCTACATATTATTGCCAGAGCAAAACAGCCTTTAGCCAGCGAAGAATTGGCTGAACAACTTGTCAATTTTTCAGATTTAAACGACCTCATAAATCTATTTTTAACGCAATATCCGCCAGTCATTTCAGGTGTTCATCGTTTAATTTTCGATGAAGAGCGCCTCACCATGGATCTTTGGTTTGGCGATGTCGTTGATGATTTGAAGACACCTGACACATCGATTGCGATCACGCCAATTCAAACCATCGCGAAAACTTTTGCAGTCATCGGCGCAGGGATCGCAGGACTCTCCATCACGCATGCACTAACTCAGCGCGGCTATGCAGTGACATTGATTGAACAAGACCAACCGCTTGCAGGCGCATCGGGAAACCCTTGTGCGCTGTTGCTTTCCAAACTTCCGAAGCTCAATCGGGTGAGTGGTAATCTACAAACCATGGGTGCATTGACAACTGTCCGCTGGTGGCAGAACTGGGCAAATGATGTCGTCGTATCGAACGGCGCATTACTGCAAATTGACGACGATGATTTAGAGAAAATCCAAGACTATCCAACCGATATCGTGCAAATCGTGAGTCAATCTGAGGCATCAGAAAAGGCCAAAATCACATGCCCAACTGACTTCATGTTCATGCCACGTGCAGCAGGTATTGACCCGCAAGCGATTCGAAAACATGTACTCGCCTCGCCCTTAGTGACATTCGTCAAAGCTCAGGCAAACCAGCTGACCAAAAGCCATGATGAATCACATTGGATTGTTTTAGATGACAATCTCCAGCCCATTATCCAAACGACTAAAGTCATCATTGCCAATGCTAAAGACAGCGTTACCCTTTGCCCGACGTTGCCGCCATTAACCGTTATTCGCGGTCAAATGTCTTGGTTACCGACACCCTCAAATTCACCAGCGCTTGCGCTCGGTTATGGCGGTTATGCTGCCGCTTTCCAGAACAATCTCCTGCTGGGCTCATCCTTTGTTCGTGATGATGAATGCACAGATATTCGCTCAAGCGAACATGACTCAAACTTAGCACTCATAAAACATAGCTTCCCTGAACTTGCTGGAGAGCTTCCACCGACTTCGACATGGCACGGACGCGCAAGCCTTCGCGCATTGCCTCGTGACTCGATGCCTGTTGTCGGTGCAGTGCCGCAAATGAATGATATTTTTGTTCTGGCTGGGCTCGGCTCTAAAGGCTTTTCGTTTGCTCCGCTTTGCGCAGAGTTGCTTGCATCGCAAATGCTCGGCGAGCCATTACCCATGACCGATAAACTCGCAGCAGCAATCCGACCAGATCGATTCATCAAGAAAGAACGCGTCAGAAAACCTTACTACACACCCGCGAAAGACAATTAATTTCAGCAATCAAATAACCGTCATAAAAAAACAGCCCTGATTAGGACTGTTTTTTTTATTCATCAAACATCAATCGTATCAATGATGATGGCGGCGATGATGTTTTTTATGCTTGCCTTTGTAGTAAGTTTTTCCGTGGTAGTGTCCACCGTTTCGATAGACTGTCGTTGTACTTTTACTTGAGCTGCTACGAGTCAATCCATTACCTAATGCAGCACCACCAGCGCCGCCTAGACCTGCGCCAAGCAACTGCGCATTGCGGCTAGTTTGACCACCAATCGCAGCACCTGCACCACTACCCAGCGCACCACCGATTGCACCATTACGACCACCAGCAACACCGCCGCCGGCAGCACCACCAGCGATTGCACCGATGACTCCGCCCGTATTTCCGCCCAGAGATTGACCAATTGCAGCACCCGCAGTGCCGCCTAATCCACCACCGACCGCACTACGCAGCTCATCGCCTGCATATACTGATGAAACACTTAACATGGCTGCACTAAACGTGACAGCTGCGATAATTTTTTTCATAAACCAACCCTTTTAAATATTCTAAATCGGTGCACGCAATTTGCGCTCATTTCCGATCACACGACACACTTTCTTTGAAAACCGTCATTGGGTATATCCAAATGACGGCATCAACCCGACTAAAACTCTACGATGACTACAAACCTAACCAATGAATCACCTAGTAGTTTGAGTAGTCACGCCCACGATTCCAGTCACGCCCGCGATCTGAATAACGGTCACGATCCCAGCCACGATGCCAACCGTTATCACGATGATGACGATAGCCTCGATACTCAGTATAGCGCACTGGATAAACCACTCGTTCACGCACTGGGTAATACGCTGTTGGATAGTACGCAACGGGTGCAGGAGCTTCGTAATACGCCTGAGTATACGTCACTGGCGCACGTTCATAACTACGGTCATAGCCGCGATCATAGCCCCTATCATAATATGCGCGCGGTTGTGAAGAAATCACCGCACCACTGACGCCACCAATCGCTGCACCCACTGCCGCACCTTGGCGACCACCAACGGCATGACCAATGACGGCTCCAGCGACACTACCGATGACGGCTGAACCCACGGTGTCATAATCTGCCAACGCAGGCTGAGCAACCGCAGCACTCGCGGTGAGAATAGTTGCGATCATTAACTTATTCATAATCGACCCTCCTATGAATACCCTTAAAATCTCGATTGAGTTCATGATTTAAATCATTACGAACTTCTATGATTAAACTTTATGCGAGTTGACCGACAGACTCAATCATTTAACCGTTGCATCTTGTTACATCTCGAAACATTTGTATTACTTTTTCACAAAATGCCAAACAATGTGCATTAATCGTGCAGAACTCTCGGCATTGTGTAGAGACTAAAGAGATTCTATACCCATTCAACACTCAGCATCCATAAAGCCGATCAAAACCGTTCATCCACAATATCCCGCACAAAAAACAATCTTTCTTATCGTTGCATGGAAAAAATGCTAAAATATGCGCTTTACGAATTACCGCACATGAATTTGGGTCATTGCCCAATGCATTCATGCTGCTCGCGCATACTTGGTAACATACATGACTGTACAAACGTTTAACCCGTCAACTACGCAAGCCACAAGCCCTAAGACGACTTCACCTGTGGTCATCCCAGTCGAAACTGGCGCGACAATTAAGCGTTTTTACAACGAAACCCAAGGCTTCCATATGAATGAATACGATAGTAGTCGTATGGCGGATTTGTTGGGTGACTCACATGGTTATGTGCTGACAACTGACCCCGCTGAAGCTGATATTCTACTGATGAATACCTGCTCGATTCGTGAAAAAGCTCAAGAAAAAGTCTTTAGCGAACTCGGTCGCTGGCGCAAGCTGAAAGAACAAAATCCTGAATTGATCATTGGTGTTGGCGGTTGTGTCGCGTCACAAGAAGGCGAAGGCATTCAAAAACGCGCGCCTTATGTCGATATGGTGTTTGGACCACAAACATTACACCGTCTACCTCAAATGCTCAATCAGCATAATGACAACAAAGCTGATCGCACAACCAA
>CAYJUB010000196.1:0-5179 GCA_964373145.1 uncultured Moraxellaceae bacterium | reverse complement strand
AGGCGGAACGGGCGATGATTATCTAGAAGGCGGTGAGGGGGATGATACCTTAGTCGGCGGTTCTGGTAACGATAATCAGGCAGGAGATGATGGTAATGACATGCTGACAGGTGGTATCGGCGATGATCTTCTTGTGGGTGGTGAAGGTGCAGATACCTATGTCTTCAATATGGGTGATGGTCAGGACACGATTCATAATTACAACACTGTTGCCGCGAGTGACAAATTAGTCCTCGGGGTGGGATTTACCGCTGCCAATGTACGATTAAATCGTGCAGGTAATGATCTAGTCATTACTTTTACCAATAGTCCAAATGACATTATCCATATCTATTCTCACTTTGAAGAGCTGGCTTACGAGCTATCAATCATCCAGTTTAGTGATGCGAGTACATTGGATATTTCAACTGGAAATACGAGTAATACTATTTATGCCTATGAAGTAGGCAATAATGGCGATGATTTATTGTATGGCACAAGCGAAAATAACACTCTTGATAGTGGTGCTGGTAATGATTTACTTAGTGGCAGTGGTGGAGAAGATACCTTAAGTGGTGGCTTTGGTAATGACCAACTATATGGTGGTACAGGCAATGATACGCTGTCTGGAGGAGTGGGGGATGATTTACTTGTTGGTGGTGATGGTATAGACAGCTATGTCTATAATCTGGGTGATGGTCAAGACACAATTAATAATGAGCAAACAGTTTTTGCGATTGATAAATTAGTTCTCGGTGCTGGATTTACTGCGGAAAATATACAATTAAGTATTGATTACTTTGATTTGGTGATCACGTTTACGAATAGCCCAAATGATAGTATTCGCATTCAATCTCACTTTGCTGGTCTGAATAAAGAGTTATCTACGATACAGTTTCACGATACAAGTACTTTGAGTATTGCAACGGCAGCGTTGGACAGTATACAGAGCATAGGCAGTGTTGGAAGTGATTTCATGAGTGGCTATAACGGCATAGACATTATGTTTGGTTATGGCGGTGAGGATACGCTGAGTGGTTTAGCGGGCAATGATAGTCTTGATGGCGGTACGGGCAATGATAGTCTGTACGGTGAAACTGGTAATGATACCTTGATCGGTGGCTTAGGCCATGACGCCCTGTTAGGCGATGCTGGCAATGACACACTGACCGGAGGTTTAGGTGAAGACTATCTAGAAGGCGGCGCAGACTCAGATACATATGTGTTTCATCTGGGTGATGGTCAAGACATTATTAATAATGGCCAAAATGTTGTCGCGAACGACAAGCTCGTTCTTGGAGTTGGATTTACCGCGGCTAATATGAGGTTCAGTTTCAGTAAAGAAAATTATGATGATTTAGTCATTACTTTTACCAATAGTCCGAACGACAGTATTCGTATTCAATCTTATTTTTCTGAAGCGAGATATGAGTTAGCGACCATTCAGTTTAGCGATGCAAGTACTTTGAACATTGCAGATACAATCCAAACCAATGGCATTTATAGTCTGGGTAGTGTTGAAAATGAATTTTTGACAGGCTATGACGGCATAGACTTTATGTTTGGCAATGCTGGTTTTGATCAGTTGTCTGGCTTAGGTGGCAATGACATCCTCGATGGTGGTGTGGATTCTGATCAACTGTTTGGTGGGGATGGGGCTGATACGTTGATCGGTGGTTTGGATGATGACTTCTTGCAAGGTGGTGAGGGTAATGATACTTACGTCTTCAATGTCGGAGATGGTAAAGACACGATCAATAATTTTCAAAATGTTACCGAGAGCGACAAGATAGTTCTTGGCGCTGGATTTACAGCGGCCAATGTACGGTTGAACCGAGAAAACGATGATTTAGTGATTACCTTTACGAATCGCCCGAACGATAGTATCCGTGTCCAATATCATTTTGAAAATCCTGTCTACCAAGTGCAAAACCTTCAATTCAGTAATGGGACCACCTTAGGAATCGGTACTGCAACGCTGACGAATACGCTATACAGTTTCGGAAGCGAATGGTCGGATGTTGTGTATGGCTACGATGGCATAGACATGATGTTTGGCAATGACGGAAATGACACGCTTTATGGCTTTGGTGGTAATGATCGTCTTGATGGCGGGTTGGGTAGCGACCAACTGGTAGGCGGCTTAGGAAACGATATTTATATTGTGGATAATGTCGGCGATACCATTTTTGAGTATTTGGATGAAGGTACTGATCTTGTTCAATCTAGTGTCACCTACACTCTAGCTGAAAACGTCGAAAACCTCACCTTAACGGGTACCGCCGCGATCAACGCTTCTGGTAATGAACTCAATAACATTATCATCGGCAATAGTGCTAATAACACCCTGAACGGTGCTGCTGGCGCAGACAGCCTACGTGGCGGTTTAGGCAACGATATTTATGTGGTCGATCATGCAGGTGATGTTGTCATCGAGAGCGTGAACTCAGGTACGGATACGGTTCAATCCAGTATTAACTACTATTTAACAGCCAACGTTGAAGCACTGACCTTAACGGGTGTTGGTGTAATCAACGGCACAGGCAACACACTGAACAATACGCTGACGGGTAATGATAGTAACAATATCTTAAATGGTGGTGTTGGTGCTGACACCATGATTGGCGGTCTAGGTCATGATACCTATGTCATCGACAACGTGGGTGATGTTGTCACTGAAAATCTAAACGCAGGCACTGACCTCGTTCAAACAAATCTGAGCTATACGTTAGGTCTGAACGTCGAAAACCTGACATTGACTGGCTTGGTAGCAATCGATGGAACCGGGAATTCATTAGATAACCAGATTACAGGAAATAGTGCGAACAACACCCTTACTGGTGCTGGAGGCAACGACATTCTGAACGGCGGTAAGGGTGCAGATACCTTAATTGGTGGCTTGGGTAATGACACCTATGTCATCGATAATGTTGGTGATGTTGTCACTGAAAACGCAGGCTCAGGCACTGACCTCATTCAATCCAGCCTGAGCTATACCTTGGGTGTCAATGTCGAAAAACTGACCTTAACGGGTACCGCTTCAATCAACGGTACAGGCAACACACTGAATAACACGCTGACTGGCAACAGCGGTCACAACATCCTCGATGGCGGCACTGGTATTGACACCATGATTGGTGGCTTAGGTAATGATACCTATGTCATCGACAACGTAGGTGATGTCGTTACTGAAAACTTAGGCGAAGGCACTGACTTGGTTCAGTCTGGTTTGAGTTACACCTTAACTGCCAACGTTGAAAATCTGACCTTAATTGGAACAGCATCAATTAACGGCACGGGTAACATCCTGAATAACACACTCACAGGTAATGATGGAAACAACATCCTCAATGGAGGGGCTGGTGTGGATCGCATGGTCGGTGGCTTAGGGAATGACACTTATTTCATTGACGATGCAGGAGATGTTGTCACCGAAGGTGCATCTGCGGGCACTGATTTAGTGAAGTCTAGTATGACTTACACTTTAACCAATCACGTCGAGTCCTTGATTTTAACGGGTGCTATAGCCATCAACGGCACAGGCAACTCGTTGAACAACACCCTTACAGGGAATGGTTTGGATAATATTCTCAATGGCGGTGCTGGCGCAGACACATTGATCGGCGGTTTAGGTAACGATACTTATGTTATCGACAATGCAGGCGATATCGTCACTGAAGGCGCATCCGCAGGCATTGACCTCGTTCAATCGAGTATCAGCTACACGTTAACAACGAATGTTGAATCCTTGACCTTAACTGGTGCAGGCGCGATCAACGGCACAGGGAATGCACTCGCCAATACCTTTGTTGGCAACACCGCTAACAACACATTCACTGGAGGCTTGGGCAACGACACCTATAATCTGAACCGTACCAACGGAACAGATTCACTGGTTGAAAATGACGCCACCGCTGGAAATACTGACGTTCTGCAATTTGCCGCTGACGTTCGAGCAGATCAAATCTGGTTCCGCAAAATTGGCAACGATTTAGCCGTTGATATTATCGGTACCAGTAGTAAGGCGTTGATCAAGAACTGGTATTCTGGCTCACAAACACATGTTGAGCAGATTAAATCAGGTGATGGCAAAGTTTTATTGGATACCGAAGTTCAAAGTCTAGTGAATGCCATGGCGACTTTGAGTGCAACGCCACCAGCAACAGTAAATCTTTCAGCTAGTCAGCAAGCCTCGTTGAATCCAGTGTTTGCAGCGAATTGGACTTAATTTTAACGTCCTAGACTAAACAAGAGGGTCATCCACGGATGGCCTTCTAAGTGTCATAGCCAAACAATATAAATAAGGCATTGTGAGTGTGAGCATCGTTTGTCTCACAGGCTAATCTTCCTCCGCTATCTGCTTTTGAATAAATCCTCTTCGATCCCTTAAATATTCCACTCGGTTTCAGATAGGACACTTGCTTGAGGGATCTCAAGCGAAATATCATAAATTTGTTACATAATGTAAATTATTGTCAGTTTATGTGATGTGGTTCTCATTTTTTCAACCATCGTATCCTGTTGTTTTTAGTTGGATGTTTTGTTTCTTTTTTGACCGATTGTGGTTATTGGTGTATTTGAGTCACTCTTTTGCAGGATTAAGTGTCGGCTATCAGTCTCGCGGTTGATGGTGCAGGTTTGTTGTATCGGATACTATTAAGAGCGAGGGTTGATGTGTCTTTACGCTATTTTGATCCACTTCATTTTTGTGTGTTGTAGTTAACGTTGTTATGAATTTGATTTTATTATAAGAAAGTCTATATCCGATCTGTTGAGCTAAATAATTACTTTAATACAAGGAATACGATCATGGCTATAAGTTATATATTAACCGGTGAACCCATGAATGGGACGGTAGGTGATGATTTTATGTTTGGTCATCCATTCGCTGTCGATAACAATACAATCAATGGAGCAGATGGTGATGATGTCGTCATCGGTGATAGTGGGTATTTTCATACCAGCATTCAATCTGATTTAAATGGGTCTATTGCAACCGCATTTAATGTTGAAGAAGGTCTTACTTGGATAACAAGCGAAAACCCATTATTTGGGGACGCGAGTATTCCACATAGCACAGTCCTTGTGGAGGCAACCATTGGACAAGCAAAGTTCTTTAGTGTTGCGGTCGGTGCTGGGGAAACACTGACGGCGGATATTGATTTTGCTAATCTTTCTCCAACCGGTTATGGCACAGATC
>CAYJUB010000195.1:0-5181 GCA_964373145.1 uncultured Moraxellaceae bacterium | reverse complement strand
GTTCAAGAAAAATTAGGCGACATCGGCGTTGCAAAATTCAAGGAAATATTGAAAAGCAAACCGACGCCTGACGATAGTTTTATGATGAAAATTGACAAACTCAAAACCGAACGCGATCTAGATTTGATGTATCGAGATATGTTTGAATATTTTAAAGACCAATACAATCTTTCGCTCGTGACGGGTGCGGCAAGTTTGCTCGCTGGATTCGATATTAAAGAATATCTCAACCCCATTAAAACCATCGGCTCAATGCAAGTCCATGTCACTTATGCATATAGTCATGCAAACAGCTTAAGCAAAAAAGACGCCATTCGCGATGCAATGTACACCCAATACGGTGGGATGCATTACGGCATCAACCGCCTACTCGGCTACGAAGCTGATTACGATAAACCCATTTATCGCTTCGCGGACTATAACTCAGGCATGTATTCTAGCCGTAATGCTGCATTCCAGCAGACCATCAGTAAGCTATCCGATATTCCATTGACCTATGATGGTGATCTGCTTTCATACGATAAAGATAAAAACGTCTTAGCGGCACGCTCAAACACCGAAACTCAAATCGAAATGGTCGTCAAAGAAAATAAACTCAATTTATCCAACGCAAAGATCCGTGGCGATTTGCTGAAAGAAAAAGAGAAAGAGTTTGAAGATACGGATATTTATAAGAAGTTCAATGAATTATATGAAGAAAGGTTTAATAAAGCCCCACCTTACGCGATTATGCCAAATGTAGAAATTACAGGCCCGAAATTGAGTCGTGATTACAACACAAACTGGTTTGCAAACCGAGTCAATGGACGCTATGTCCGCTGTGCATCTAAAGCTAAAAGGCTCGGCTTCAAGCCTCAAAAGACAATTGATGCAGCAGCAGAAAGAAATAACAACGAGAAATAAACTTAAAAAACAGCCATTTGATCACGGTGGATCATTTCGACTGCGTTTTGTTCACCCAGTAATTCTGTAATTTTATGAGTCGGTTGGCGAACGATACGACTGGCTGAAACCGAATCAAAATTCACGAGACCCACTGCGATGCGTTGACCTTGAGCATTCACACACTCAACCACATCGCCGCGTCCAAAAACACCTTCAACCGCTTGCACACCAACGGGCAACAAGCTGCGTTTATCGACACGTAGCGCATGAATTGCGCCTTCATCCAGCACCAAACGACCCGCCGTTTGCAAATGTGCGGCTAACCATTGCTTATGCGCAGTCAGACGATCTGCATCGGGTGTGAGCAATGTGCCCAGCTCTTCCCCATCAATCAGACGGAGTAAAACTTGTTCCGCTTGACCGCTAGCAATCAATGTTGGACAACCTGATTTTGCTGCCAAACGCGCTGCACGTACTTTCGTGACCATGCCGCCACGACCGAGTATTCCGCCGCCACCCGCCATTTCAAATAAGGTTTCATCCATCGCACGAACGCTAGACAATAATGTCGCACTGCTATCTTTACGCGGATCTCGGTCAAACATGCCTTCTTGATCGGTCAAGATAATCAACAAATCTGCACCGACTAATGCAGCGACTAATGCACCTAATGTGTCGTTGTCACCGAAACGAATTTCATCCGTTGCAACCGTATCATTTTCATTGATTACGGGGATAACGCGCCAATCAATTAACTGACGCAGAGTATTACCACCATTGAGATAACGTTGGCGATCTGACAAATCATCATGCGTCAGCAACACTTGTGCGCTTTGAATATTGTGACTCAGCAATGCGCCAGACCAAGCTTCCACTAAACCCATTTGGCCAATTGCCGCACACGCTTGCAAGGCTGGCAAACTATCTGGACGACCCGCTAATTTCATGCGTACCATGCCTTCGGCAACCGCACCTGAAGACACCAAAATTACGTCACAGCCACGCGCGTGCAGCACCGCCAATTGCTCAGCCCAACTGGTAATAGCAACATGGTCTAAGCCTTGACCATTAGCAGTCAATAGCGCAGAACCAATTTTGACGACGACACGTTTACAGGCAAGTTGACGCTTATTCATGAATGACTCTAAATCCCTAATCTTTTTGGCTTAACCATTGAGGTAATCTGGTGAATTATAAGTTATTCTAATTTGAATGTCCTCTTAGCAGAAAAATTCGATGGAAAAATGGAAAATTTACATAGGAGAAATTCAAACTCAAATAGAGTTTGCAAAATATGCGTACTTATCTTTTCAAAAAGCTTCCACTGAAGATGATGTAAAAGGCGTTTTCTTCAATCTACATCACTTTGTAGTACATACATCAAACATAGACAAAATTCTTGATTTCAAGCCAAACTCTAAGCGTCATCAAATTCTTGCCAGTCATATAGATTTAGCAGACATAAATCTTAAATCTTTTCGACGATTAAGAAATCATCTTGAACATTTTGATGAAAGACTTGATCGTTGGGTCAATGATTATGATGGGTTTGCTTTCTTTGACATGAATATTATAACAGGGGCTAAAGGCTTCCCAGAGAAAGCCTTTCTTCGCGCACTTGATGGGAACACATTCAAATTTTATGGTGAAGACTACGACATGGTTGAACTTTACAATACAATTCTTGCCATCGAATCTCGACTATCAATGACAAGAAGTTCATGACTAATTCAAATTATCGAACATACTCATATTCGACATCGTAGTCATCTTCATTCCAGTCATCATCGTCATCCAAACCAGCCGCTTCTCGTTCTGCACGGCGCGCTGCACGTTGTGCTTCGCGTTGAGCAATTGAATTCTCGCGGGTTTCTTGTTCGAGACGTTGACGACGCGAACGTTGTGCTTCAGCAAAATCAGGCTCTTCAGATTCACGCTCACGCTCGAGATCGATTTGATCCATGAGGTAATACACAACGGCTTTCGTGCCTTCGCCAGTCAAGCCTGATGTGCGGAACACTGGGCCTGTCCAGCCAAGCTCTGCAACGATATGCGTGCAAATTGCATTATGTTCATCTTCTGGCACTTGATCGAGTTTGTTCAATACAAGAACAACAGGCAACTCAGCCAATGCTGGCGAGAAACGCGCCAACTCAGCCATAATAACTTTTGCATTCTCTGCTGGATCAGATTGATCCATTGGCTGAATATCAATTAAATGCAACAGAATCCGCGTACGTGCCAAATGCTTCAAGAAGCGAATCCCAAGTCCAGCACCTTCAGCAGCACCTTCGATCAAACCTGGGATATCTGCCATTACAAATGAGCGATAACGATCCGCATCAACCACACCGAGATTCGGAACGAGTGTCGTAAATGGATAATCTGCCACTTTTGGTTTTGCTGAACTAACAGCACGAATAAACGTTGATTTACCCGCATTCGGTAAACCCAATAAACCGACGTCTGCAATCACTTTGAGTTCTAAACGAATATCACGTGCTTCACCTGCAAAACCAGGTAAGGCTTTACGTGGTGCACGATTGGTAGAAGTTTTGAAGTGGGTATTACCCAAACCGCCGCCGCCGCCCGCTGCAACCAATAAACGATCACCACCTTGGGTTAAATCGCCAATAACGTCGCCAGTAGCAACGTCCACAACGGTTGTACCCACTGGAACTTTTAGAATAACATCAGGTGCACCGCGACCTGAACAGTTTGCGCCGCGGCCATTGTTGCCACGTTCTGCACGAAACTTACGGGTATAGCGATAATCAACCAGCGTGTTTGCATCGACATCGGCTTCGATGATGATGTCACCACCTTTACCGCCGTCACCGCCGTCTGGCCCACCAAAAGGAATATATTTTTCACGCCGAAAGCTGGCTACGCCATTGCCGCCCGCGCCTGCTTCGACATAAATAACTGCTTCATCGACAAAGCGCATGGCATTGCTCCCGTAAAACACAACAAAAATGAAATAAACAGCCCTAGGCTATTTTTAAGACCGCATATTATGCCACAGTTGGCAAGAGATGGTTTGATTGAATTCATGCGATGCGAACTTATAACGAAAAAAGCTCTGTAATATTTTATATAGACTCATCAAATACAGTGTCAACGCTGTACTCTGAATCTTGTTCATAAATAACTTCTTGATTAAATTCCAGTTCATGATCTGAATCATCAGAGAAGTCTACCGTTTGATCATATTCCAGCCCAAACAGATTTTCCACATACAATAACGTCACCTTATAGCCCGCAGACTGATGAATCGTCTGCTCGACAATATTCCTCGGTAAAGCTAACTCGCTGTGTGGCTCAAACCAAACATGTGCCGCAATGGTTTCAAAATCACTCACAGCCTTACCATCATTTCGACTTGCTGAACGTAATGGCAAAGCCTGATCCTTGCGGACTTTTAAAGTGTAAGGCATTTGTTGAGTTTTCACCCAGTACCGCACAATATGATTATGCGAAAAAACAAAAGCTAACGGTTTATCTGACAACGCTTTATAACGGTGAACAGTTGCCTCGAAACTCACATCAAACGTATCGCTTAAATTCGTCAAATTCAGAAGATTCGGTGTTTCAAAATCATCAATTAAACTCTTGAATGCTGAACTCGGCATGAGCAATTCGGATGCAAACGTGTTTGCTTCGGTTTCAATCGAGACTTGGTCTGGCGCAAGCCCTCGATTATTGCCACTGTCTTTAATGTCTGAGGATTTACAGCTAAATTTCTGCTGACGATGCCAAGGCAGTAAAAAATGCCCCAACTCATGTGCAATCGTAAACCGTCGGCGGCGCGGTGAAGTTCCCGCTTTAATCATAATCGCGCCGCGCGACTTTTCGGCATTGGTAATCAACATGCCTTCAAAGCCGTCAGTCGTGAGTTCACTAATGGACTCGATGCCCGCCAGTTCGACAAAGCGTTCTAACGGCGTTGGATACGTTAATTCAGGATTTTGGCGCAAGATCTCTTCTACGACATCCGATGGTGTTTTGTAATCTTCTAATTCCATCAAATCTAATAAAAGTGGTGTACTTGCGCTTCCCGTCACGTTCCCTTGCCTCGTAATGTTTTCATGACGTTTAGTATCACTTCTTGATCCTTGGGGTCAAGCGATTTCAAATCACGATAAAACACCATCGCCTCATCATTGACACCGGGTTCGGATTGATTTGAATCAATTAAGTAGTCAATCGTCACTTTATAGAAATCAGCAATTTTTTTTAGCAACTCCGCAGAAGGATTCGAGCGCAGGGCGCCTGCGTTGGGACCACTGGTCCGAA
>CAYJUB010000194.1:0-5218 GCA_964373145.1 uncultured Moraxellaceae bacterium | reverse complement strand
TTAGCGTAAAAACAAAAGCACCCCTATCTAAATATTCACCCTAATGGGAAGACTTCAGGGCAAAAGCACTCACTCCTTCTTCCCACGTCGCCGTAGCTTCTGCATCATTCGTCCAAACCAATTCCCCAGATCGTCAATATACGTAAAGACCGAGGGAATCACGAGAAGACTGAGGATCGTCGAAGTAATCAAACCGCCAATCACAGCAACCGCCATCGGCGATCTAAAACTTGGATCAGCAGAACCGAGTCCAATTGCAATTGGCAGCATCCCCGCACCCATCGCAATGGTCGTCATGATGATCGGACGCGCACGTTTATGACAGGCATCCAACAGCGCCTCAATTCGCGTCATATTGTGGTCACGCCTTGCGACGATGGCATATTCCACCAGCAAAATTGAGTTCTTGGTCGCAATCCCCATCAGCATAATTAAACCAATGAGTGAAGGCATCGAAAAGCTTTTTTGCGCAATCAACAATCCGACGAATGCTCCACCGAGAGATAAAGGCAGCGCACAAAGAATCGTGACTGGATGCAGGAATTTTTTAAAGAGCAGCACCAGCACAATATAAATACACAGCACACCTGTCAGCATTGCCAAACCGAAACTGGCAAACAACTCACCCATGACTTCTGCATCACCAATTTCAATCACTGAAACACCCGGAGGCAGACTTAAGATCGCAGGAAGCTTGTCTACGGCTGTTTTTACATCGCCCAGTGGTAGGCCTGATAATTCAATTTCAAAATTCACATTCCGCGAACGATCATAGCGATCAATGATCGCAGGACCGCTATTCATCTCAAGCGTCGCCACTTGACCGAGCATGACTGAACCATTTGCACTTGGGACATTCAGGCGTTCAAGTACGCTCAAGTCTTGACGTGCAGCCGCATCCAATTGAACAACGATCGGCACTTGTCGCTGGGACAAATTCAGCTTAGGCAACGAAACATCATAGTCACCTAAAGTCGCAACCCGAAGCGTCTCGCCGATTGCGGCACTCGTCACGCCCAGATCGGCAGCACGGGCAAAGTCAGGATGAACCACCACTTCAGGACGAATCAGGCTGGCACTCGATGCGACGCTCCCTAAGCCCTTGATGGTACGAAGGTCTTTTTCAACAGCAATGGCTGCCGCTCGCAATGCAACGGGGTCTTCACCCGTCAACACGAGAATATATTTCTCTCCTGAACCACCTAAACCCACTTTGCTACGCACGCCTGGTAATGCTTCAAGTGCAGCACGAATCTTATTTTCAATCGGTTGTTTCTTCGGACGTTCGCCACGCGGTGCAAGCAAGACAGTTAATGTAGCTTTACGAGTCTCAACCGTGCCTCCACCTGAAAACGGATCACTCCCAGCCGAACCGCCGCCGATGGTGGTATATATACTTTTGACATGCTCAACCTTCGAGATCATCTGCCGCGCACTTTCTGCAGCTTGCTGAGTTTGCGCCAAGGTTGAGCCCGGTTGGAGCTCTAAGTAAACTTGAGTTTGCGAGTTATCGTCCGGAGGAATAAAACCTGTTGGCAACAGCGGAATGAGCATGATCGAGCCAACAAAAAACAAACCCGCTGCAATAATCGTCATTAACCGATGGCGCAATGACCATTCCGCAGCTCGAATATATATTCGCATCCATGAAGGATCTTGATGCGGTTTAACAATTGGTTTAAGAATATACGCCGCCATCATTGGGGTGAGAACACGTGCCACAACCAGCGAAGCGAATACAGCAAGCGATGCAGTCCAACCAAACTGTTTAAAAAATTTCCCAGGCACGCCGCTCATAAATGCAGTCGGCAAAAACACGGCAATCAGCGTAAATGTCGTGGCAATCACCGCTAGACCAATTTCATCGGCCGCTTCCATGGCGGCTTGATACGGTGTTTTGCCCATTCGCAAATGCCTGACGATATTTTCAATCTCAACAATCGCATCATCGACTAAGACGCCGATAACCAACGACAACGCCAACAATGTGACGACGTTGATCGAGAATCCCATGTAGTGCATGCCAATAAAAGCAGGAATTACTGACAACGGCAATGCCACCGCAGAGACAAAGGTTGCACGCCAATCTCGTAGGAATAACCACACCACCAAGACTGCCAGCAGCGCACCTTCGTACAGCAAGTGCATCGAACCGACATACTCTTCGGCGGCGGGTTCTACAAAGTTAAAGGCTTCATGTAGCTCAATATCAGGATGCTCTGCTTTGAGCTCTTTGAGCGCCTGTTGTACCGCGGCACCGACCGTCACTTCGCTTTCGCCACGGCTGCGCGACACTTCAAAACCAACCACGGGTTTACCATTCAACAGTGCAGCTGAGCGTTGTTCAGCAATGGTATCTTTCACCGTCGCGACTTGATCAAGACGAATTTTTCGACCATCACTCAGCACCAGTTCGAGTGCGGCAACTTCCTGTGCAGATTTAACCGTTGCAACGATGCGAACAGGCTGCTCGCTGCTACCCAAATCGACCCGACCACCCGCGCTTTCACTCTGTACTTGACGCAGCTGACGCGAAATATCAGCAGCGGTTGCACCTAATGCCTGCAAGCGTACAGGATCAAGAGCAACTTGGATTTCACGGTTAACACCACCCACCCGATTAATTGCACCGACACCACGCACGGCCAGCAACTTGCGGCTCACATCATTATCCACAAACCAACTGAGTGCTTCGGCATCCATGCGTTTGGAATAAATGGTAAATGCGAGTACTGGCTGCCCCGCCAGATCCACTTTCGTGATGATCGGATCACGCACATCGGAAGGCAGATCAGAGCGAATTCGCGACACCGCAGAACGCACATCATCCACAGCTTCCTGTACGGGTTTTTCTAAGCGAAATTCGGCTGTGACTGTCACAGCGCCATCTTGCACCTTGGTGTAGATGTGTTTTAGGCCTTGGATCGTCGCAATCGAATTCTCAATTTTGCGAGCGACCTCTGTCTCTAATTGAGCAGGCGCAGCCCCTGGCAATGCCGCAGTCACCGTCACTGTTGGCAAATCAATGTCAGGGAAGTTCTGAATTTTCATTGCCTTGAATGACAGTAACCCTGCAAAAGTCAGCAGGACAAACAGCATGACGGCTGGGATTGGATTTTTGATTGACCACGTCGAGATATTGATCGTTGACATCTGTGCGGCTCCTTATTTTGCCGCAACAGGTGAAGATGCTTGGGCTTGACCACTTTGCACTGCGCCTTGGCCGTTATCAGGTGCGATACGAACCAAATCGCCATCATTCAAGAAGCCTGCACCAGATGACACGATTTGCGTATTCGGCTGTAGCGCAGTGAGTATCTCTAATCGGTCACCCACCAAACGACCTGTATCTACTTTGATACGTTGTACATGCTTGTCAGCACCAACGACAAAAATATAGTTAAAGCCATCACGCAGCACAACGGCAGTTTGAGGCAACGTTGTCGCATTGGTATGATCCAACTGGAACTCGCCACGTGCATACATGCCTGCTTTGACT
Organism: uncultured Moraxellaceae bacterium; assembly: GCA_964373145.1. Lineage (GTDB taxonomy): Bacteria > Pseudomonadota > Gammaproteobacteria > Pseudomonadales > Moraxellaceae > Aquirhabdus. The sequence goes on along the minus strand of CAYJUB010000194.1, from coordinate 1,719 downwards.
GTGGTAGTCGATGCGGGAAGGTCGACATATACCAGCGCCGCACGAGATTGTGGGTTCACGGTCGGCGCAATCATGCGAACCTGTCCACGCACCTGTGCACCACCCGTAGTCGTGGTCAGCACCGCAGTATCCCCTATACGAATTTGATTCAGTTCAGCTGAGGTCACCTCGGCACGCCACTCCAATCGACCTTGACGAATCATCCGAAAAAGCTCTGTGCCGCCATTCACCACAGCACCAACCGTTGCTGTGCGTGATGAAATAACCCCATCATCGGGTGCGAGCACCGTAGTGAATTTCAAGCGAATTTTTTGAGCATTCAATGTCGCTTTTGCTGCGGCAACCTTTGCTTCCGCAGCTTTGGCATTGGTCAGGTACAAACTGATTTCTTGTTTACTCAGCGCACCTTCAGCATCCAAACGCTTAGCACGATCGGCATTAGCAAAATCCTGCGCTGCATGTGCTTGCGCTTCCAACAAATTTGCCTCAGCTTGGGCAACGTCTGCTTGGATTGTTTCTGAGGCATAGGTGGCGAGCACTTGTCCCTTTTGCACCTGATCCCCGATATTGACTTTGACATCCGTCAGACGTAAGCCATTTGACTCACTTCCAATACTGGCTTCTTGCCATGCAGCAACATTACCATTGGCTGCCAAAACAGTCGGTAATTGCATATTGCGTGGTTGCACGGTATTCACGGTTAATGCAGGTTTAGCAGTTGTCGTTGATACGGCTTCTGACTTTTCCTCAGCTGAATCCGCGGGCTTAGGTTCAGAAAAAAATAGCCAATAGCTGATTAAAGCCACCACAAGGATTAGGATTGCCGCAATGATTTGTTTTTTGATTTTGGCGCGTTGCATAGTATCGATTTCCCTTTCCCAAATGGTTTGTTGTCTTTGTCATACTTCATCTTAGACAATGCAAAATGTCATCTTTGACAAGTATATGAGTACATATAAATTATTACTGTGAAAGTTTGTGTTTTTATGACGCGAGATCAAAAAAAGCACTCATAAAAAAAGGAAAGCCGAAGCCTTCCTTTTTTAGATCGAACATTTGCGAAGAATTATTCGCCTAAAATGCCAATCAATTTTGCTTTCACGTTCGCGATTTCATCCAAACCATTCAGCTTGTCATAGCTTGGTGCGTTTTCGCCTGACGCCGCACGTTGTTGATAGAAACCAACCAATTGTGCAGTTTCTTTATGATATGAAACCAAACGTTTTTTGATGGTTTCGACTTCATCATCTGGACGCAGAACCAGCGGCTCACCCGTCACATCATCCACACCGTCAACTTTAGGTGGATTATAAATCACATGGTAGATACGACCTGAGGCTGGATGTGAACGACGACCTGACAAACGCTTGATGATTTCTTCATCAGGCACATCAATTTCAATCACATGATCAATGCTTACGCCTGCTGTTTCCATCGCTTCAGCTTGAGGAATCGTACGCGGGAAACCGTCAAAAATACAACCGTTTGCACAATCTGGCTGGCTGATTCGCTCTTTGACCAAATTAATGATCAAATCATCAGAGACGAGACCGCCTGCATCCATGACGCTTTTTGCTTGAACACCCAGCGCACTACCTTCACGAATCGCGGCACGCAACATGTCGCCTGTCGAAATTTGTGGGATACCATAGCGTTGATTAATCAGTTGAGCCTGAGTACCCTTCCCAGCCCCTGGTGGTCCTAGCAAAATAATACGCA
>CAYJUB010000193.1:0-5219 GCA_964373145.1 uncultured Moraxellaceae bacterium | reverse complement strand
CATTAATTGTCACTATGTGCCACTCATCGGAAATAACAAAAAACAGTTGGCATTGGCTCAATTTGCGCATACATTCTTCGTCTTTGGTCAGCCTTGAATAGGTTTGAAAAGGGACATGAAGCTCCTTGAATTGAAAATAAAAGAGAATTTTACGGAACTATACCAGCGTGCACTTGGAACAGTGATCGTCATGGAGCTCAGTCTCGTCCAAAAAAGTATGCTAGTACTTGCACTCGTATTCGTGATGTCATTATTTTTTTTGTTTTATGTCTTTGTTGTGCTGCTCAATCCTCAGTGGCATTCATTTATTAATATTCAAATGTTCCATCTCCTGGGATGGCAAGTCTGCGCAATCATATTACTGTCATCGATGTTGATGTGGAGCTGTTTTGTTTTGCGGCAAAGTCAGCGTGCGAATCAGTACATGCCATTGATTGTAAATGTTTTTTATGCAATTTCGATGTGTTTGATGGGTTATATGCTAGGCGCGATGAGTCCAGCGACTGGGATTTTTATGGTGGGAACGCCGATTATTGGGCTGGCTTTGTTTTCGCGTTCAGTCGTATTGCCAATCACCATTGTATCGATCTTCACCATGATGTATTTGGCTTATGCTGGAACAGTGGGTTTAATTCCCTATGCGCCCATCTTTGCAGAGCTGAAGACCGTTAATTTAACGGCATATTCAACATTTTGTTTTTATAGTCAATTATATTTCTTGGTGCCGCCTTCGCTGATTATCATCATTCTATCTGATGTGATTTTGAAACAATGGCATGAGCGTGGTCGTGAAGTGACGTTGCTGAGTCAGTTGGATTCTTTAACCAATTTGTACAATCGTCGGACTGTCAATGAGCACCTCGAACGCTTGCTTGAGATGAGCTCAGAGTCTGATCGCATTTCGATTCTATTGCTTGATCTCGACTACTTTAAACACATCAATGACACCTATGGTCATATGGCTGGCGACGATGTTCTGCGTGAAGTTGGACATCTCTTGCAATCAACGATGCGCAAGAATGATCTCGCCGGGCGTTTTGGCGGTGAGGAGTTTATTGTGGTGTTGTATCGCTCAGCGCATGAGATTGGCATGAGTGTAGCGGAGCGGATCCGTGCTCGGATTGCCGAAATTCGGGTGACTACGCCAGCTGGGCAAGTTGTCCAAGTGACTGCGAGTGTGGGTGTGTCTACATTCTCACCGTTCGGGATGACCGGGATTGATCAAATCCTCTCTCAAGCGGATCAAGCGTTATATACCGCCAAAGATGCAGGTCGTAACCAAGTCATTCACTATGATCAACTGCCTGTGTTAAATCCAGTGTTGGATGATGGTGTTGATTTTGAAACAACTAACTTCGTACAGTCATAGGGTTTACATCCATCTGTGGCATCGTGATGGATGGTGTCTATTCAAACTTGAATCAACCTATTCTTCGTCGAAATCGTTATGATTTTCCTTCGACTCATCGATAGGCACACGATAATCTTCGTTTGCCCAAGCCCCTAAATCAATCATCTTGCAGCGTTCCGAACAGAACGGACGAAATGGATTGTCTGTCCAACGTGCTGGTTTTTTGCAGCGTGGACATGGAAATTCGCGATTGGCGATTTCATCAATAGTTTGATTCATAAAAAACTCTAATCGAAAATAAGTGAACAGTTCTAAACCAAGAGACATGCGCCTACATGTCTCTTTAGGATTCTGATTTTCTTAAAAAATTGTTGGTAATGTTTTAAACGCAACCAGTTGATTTTTATCGTCAAACAATTCAACGACAGTGAGGTATGAAGACCCACGTGGAATATCTGCCGGAGCCGCAATGAACAATGGAAGCGGGATGGCTGGGGTCGAGGTGATCAGCATTTGTTTAACGAGGGCATTGCTTCCCGTGCCCACGTTACTTGGATTCACAACCATGATCAACGCTTTAGTCGCGTTTGCGACAGGCGTCCAGTGAATTAAACCCGTGGTTTGAGTGACGTTAAATGTTGCTGGATATACTTTGGTCTCTTTAAATACTTGCCAAGAACCTTTATCGGCAACCGTGTAATCCCCGCAATTTGATGGTGCATCGTCGTCAACCACTTTATTTTGGCGCGTGTACTGACCTTTATAGTTATCGCCTTCGCGTGAGTAACTACCGCCGAAAGTTCCGAGAAAGATCGGCATAAAGCCCGTTAAATTCCCAACGCTTGGGAGATCAAATGTGCCTGTGACGGTCGCTGCTTTTAAGTATGCAGTGAGCTTAGTTCCATTAATGTCCAAGGTGTTTGTGCCTTGGCAATGGTAGAACTGATAGGACATGCGACCTGAAAAACTGCCGCCACTGCTTGGTAATGATAAATACAACCCGCCAATATCTGATTTTGGATTGGGATTATGGGGCGTTTGTAGATAGTAGCCGTAAAAGCGTCCGCCTGGACCATCTTCTAGCGCGGGTGGTGTAATGGAGTCGATGACTTGATCGGTGGTTCCACTGCCGCAGCCAGAGAGTAGTAGGGTTGCGCTGAGACAGCTCATCAAAAAAATGTTACTTTGAACGGACATCGGGTATCTCTAAAAATCATTGGGTGGTGTAATTACTTCACAACAGCTTGAGTTGTGATTAATTTTCTTGATGTTTGCGTAGAATGGCTTGCCATTGCGCTTTACTGACAGGCATGAGCGATAAGCGATTTCCGCGGCGAACTAAGGCGAGATCAGCCAGTTCTGGCATACCGCGAAGCTGTTCTAATGAAATCATGTTGTCCCAGATACTGCCGAATGCGACATCAACCCCTGTCCAGCGCGGATTTTCTGTGGTTGATTTTGGGTCGTAATAATGATGTTCTGGGTTAAACTGCGTCGGGTCGGGGTAGCCCGCACGACTAATCGTCATTTGCCCAACAATCCCCGGCACTTTGCAATTAGAATGATAGAATAATGCTTCGTCACCAACTGCCATTTCTCGTAAAAAATTACGCGCTTGATAGTTGCGGACGCCATCCCAAAGGGCCGTTCCGCGTTCTTTGAGGTGTTCAATTCCGAATGTTTCTGGTTCAGATTTCATCAGCCAATAGGCCATAGGATATTCCCGTTGTGAGTCTTTTTTTAACTGTTCCGCATCAAATTCCATTGGCATTGTACATTCATATGCCGTGGTGCGTGAAGAAGTGTCCGTATTGTGATTTTAACTCACATGCCGTGCCGCAAGGTGCTTTTTCGGTTGAAGGAACGTTATCAAGTGACCTTGAACAGGAATATCTCAATGCGTTGGTTGCTGATGCCAAGCAGCAAGTTGAATGGGCCGCAAATCGTTCGCTGAGTAGTGTTTTTATTGGTGGAGGTACACCTTCGCTGATTTCAGCTTCTGGCTATCAATGGCTTTTTGCTCAATTACGTGCATTGTTCATGTTTACCGATGATTGCGAAATTACCCTAGAGGCGAATCCTGGGACGCTTGAGCATGCGCCGTTTGTGGAATATCTCCATGCGGGCATCAATCGTTTATCACTAGGCGTGCAGACGTTTGATGATGAGCTATTGCAAATCTTAGGTCGCGTGCATGGTTCTGAAGAAGCAAAACAGGCGATACAACGTGCCAACGCCGATGGGTTTAGCCGTTTAAATGTTGATTTAATGCATGGATTACCAAATCAATCAGTCGAGCAGGCAATTCTGGATTTGCAGACAGCGATTGATTGCGGCGCAAGCCATATTTCTTGGTATCAACTGACCATTGAGCCAAATACGGTATTTTTTCGGACTCAGCCTGTGCTGCCTGATGAAGATCGTTTGGCGGAGATTCAAGCGGCAGGCGAGGCGTTATTGCGTGCGAACGGTTTTGTCCAGTACGAAGTATCGGCATGGGCAAAAGAGCGACCAAGTCAGCATAATTTGAATTATTGGCAGTTTGGGGATTACTTGGCGATTGGTGCGGGTGCGCATGGCAAAGTCACTGTTTTAAATCATGATCAAACGAATGGACTCGCGATTTATCGTTTTCAAAAGTCACGTTTACCGAAAGATTATTTGACTCAAATTCCTGCACCAGCCTTGCAATATGAACAAGTGCAAGTAGATGATTTACCGTTTGAATTTATGATGAATGCGTTACGGTTGGTGGAAGGAGTGCCAAGCGCGTATTTTGCAGAGCGTACGGGGCTGGCTTTTGATGTTGTTCATGGCATGGTGCAACAGCTTCGAAGTGAAAAGCTATTGGATGGCAATCCTGATCAATTGAAGTGTACACCGCTAGGTTTTAATTATTTGAATGAAGTGCTTGCAAGGTTTTCTTAAGCTTTTCTATTTTGAAAACAGGATGGGTTTAGAACCCACCCCTACGGAATACCACTGTAGGGGCAGGTTCCAAACCTGTCCTATCTAGATGAATTCAGATGATTACAAAGTATTGAAAACGAAACGTCGACAGAATATAAGTTCACTGAGCCTATCGAAGTGGACATCTCAGACTTCATTTGCCTATCGCCGCGCATTTCGATACTTCGACAGGCTCAGTAACCGCAGGCTCAATGAGCTATTTCGGTTGGATGAATCCATAAAAAAGCCGCCTCAATTTGGGCGGCTTTTCTCACTCATGACTGATCAAGCGAGTTTTTGTGCAGTTTCTAAAACTTGCAAACGATCCGCAGAGTCGCTACCGACATGATCATTGGCAACAGCTGGCAAACGATCTGGTTTGAGCGTTGGCTTTTCACTGTCATTAATCACGGCTTCATTGACTTCAACGGTGCCGACATCCGTCATTGACGGTAGATCATACATGGTATCGAGCAACACGTTTTCTAGAATCGAACGTAAGCCGCGCGCGCCTGTTTTTCGATCCAGTGCTTTCTTCGCCACTGCTTTCAATGCCGCTTCATCAAACGCTAAATCAACATTTTCCATTTCAAACAGACGTTGATACTGTTTAATCAATGCATTCTTTGGCTCAGTCAGAATTTGAATCAGCGCGACTTCATCCAATTCTTCCAGCGTTGCCAACACAGGCAAACGACCAATGAACTCTGGAATCAGACCATATTTGATCAAATCTTCTGGCTCGACTTCACGGAATAATTGACCGAGTGTTTTGGTCGCATCTTTGCTTTTCACATCCGCGCTAAAGCCGATGCCGCCTTTTTCGCTACGCTGTTTAACGACTTTTTCTAGTCCAGCAAATGCACCACCGCAAATGAATAGGATATTCGAGGTATCGACCTGAACAAACTCTTGCTGT
>CAYJUB010000192.1:0-5226 GCA_964373145.1 uncultured Moraxellaceae bacterium | reverse complement strand
AGGAGCGGTCATGCATCTGCATATCTTGGGAATTTGTGGGACGTTTATGGGATCACTGGCGCTGCTGGCGCGTGAGCTCGGTCATACCGTGACTGGTTCAGACCAAAATGTCTATCCGCCGATGTCTACCCAGTTAGAAAATGCAGGCATTACCCTCATGCAAGGCTACGATGCGAGCCATTTGCAGCCACATCCAGACCTCGTGATTGTCGGTAATGCGATGAAGCGCGGCATTCCAGCAGTGGAATACATGTTGGATGCTGGCCTTGCGTATACCTCTGGCCCAGCGTTTCTTGCGGATCATGTGTTGCATGGCAAACACGTGCTTGCTGTTGCGGGTACTCATGGCAAAACGACAACGACAACCATGCTCGCATGGGTTCTCGAACAAGCCGGTCTAAATCCTGGATTCTTGATCGGCGGCGTTCCGCTAGGTTTTAGCCATAGTGCGCGATTAGGCGGTTCAAAAGAGCGTGGCGGCTTAAATGATGGCAAAGATTACTTTGTCGTCGAAGCCGATGAATACGATTCAGCGTTCTTTGATAAACGCTCGAAGTTCGTGCATTACCATCCACGCACGGTGATTTTGAATAACCTTGAATTTGATCACGCCGATATTTTCGATGATCTCGCAGCGATTCAAAAACAATTCCATCATCTGGTGCGCACGATTCCAGCGAGTGGACAAATCATTCTGCCTCAAGGTGTTGCTGCATTAGATGAAGTCTTGGCAATGGGCTGCTGGACACCCATCAGCAAAACAGCGATTCAAACTGCCAATAGCCAAAATAACAGTTCATCAGAATGGCAAGCAGTGCTGAAATCTGAAGATGGCAGTTCATTTGCAGTGCATTATCAAGGTAAAGAAGTCGGCACAGTGAATTGGTCAATGACAGGCTTACATAGCGTTGCGAATGGTATTGCCGCGATTGCAGCTGCGCACCACATCAATATTGAACCTGAGCAAGCGTGCCTTGCTTTATCTAACTTTGGCGGCGTGAAGCGTCGTATGGAATTGTTGGGTACAGTGCGCGGTGTCGATGTGTATGATGACTTTGCGCATCATCCGACGGCTATCGAAACGACTCTAGATGGTATTCGCAAGAAAATCGGCAATCGTCGTTTATGGGCGATTATCGAACCGCGTTCAAACACCATGCGTATGGGTAACTTTAAAGCGCAATTGGCTGAATCTGCACGCGTTGCCGATCAAGTGATTTGGTATCAACCGGCGGGATTGGATTGGGATTTACAGCCAGTCGTGGCTGCGGCGACTAATGCAGCGCAAGTGGCCAATGATCTCGATACCATCATTCACCGTGTAAAAAATGAAGCAACAGAGGGTGATGTTGTTGTGATTATGTCGAATGGCGGCTTTGGTGGTTTGCATGGCAAAGTCATGGCGGCATTGGCTGAATAATTGATTTAGCCAATCCCCTCTAAAAGGTTCTCATAAAAAAACTCCCATCTCCGGGAGTTTTTTTATAGCGTTTCAGGATTCATATGCCTGTATTTTGAGAGTGTATCCAACTGTATCGACGATACAACTGAATACACATTGTGAGACAGCGACTTTATTCGCCATTAATATGAAAATATTAATCCGCTTTTAAGTACGGCCAAGCGACACGCAGATAAATCATCATTGACCACAGCGTTAAGATGACTGCGATATAGAGCAAAATATAAGATACTGGCATCAGTGCAGGGATATTGAGTAGAAATACCGTAATCGAAATCAGCTGAAACGTGGTTTTTAGTTTACCGACCCACGAGACCGCAACACTGGCTCGATTGCCCAGTTCAGCCATCCATTCGCGGAGTGCGGAAACCGTAATTTCACGGGAAATAATCACAATAGCGGCAAATGCCATCCAAATGTTCGGTTGCCATTGCACCAACACCACGAGCGCAGCTGCGACCATGAGCTTATCGGCGACAGGGTCGAGGAAGCGTCCAAACGCCGAACTGAGATTCATTTTGCGGGCAAGATAACCATCGAGCCAATCGGTGATGGCAGCAAGCGCAAATAGACTCGCAAGGACGATATGTCGTATAAAACTTCCCTCATGCCCCGCAATGCCAATCGCAGGCGGCCAATAAGCGATGAGTAAAAACACAGGGATCAGCGCAACACGAGATAGTGTGAGAATATTCGGAAGATTTAGGATTTTACCTGCCACTGCGTTCCTCACGTTTCTTTATTGGGATCATTTTCCGACTTCTAAGATGCGGACAGTTCTAACTATATTACAAAAACATCATATCAGACCGCGAGGGTGCGAAAAATCTTATTTTATCGCTCGCATTATCCAAAATAGCCCATATGATTAAGACATACTTCATAACGAATTGTAGCTTATTTTGAATACACCTTCATTGTCGAATAATTCCAAGCTCGATCCGACAACACATCAATTACCGTCCAAAGAAATGAGTGGTTTTGCCATTATTAAGTCCTTGCTGCCTTATTTATGGCCGAAGGGTGAGCGTGGGTTACGCATTCGGGTTGTGGTCGCTGTCCTTTTATTGTTTGTTGCTAAGCTGACCACCAGTTATTTGCCAATTTTGTATAAGCATGCGATTGATGCGTTGAGTTTGAAAAACCCTGCGGTGCTGATCGTTCCCATTGCGCTCATTATTGCTTACGGCATGACGCGGGTGATGGCGTTATTATTTACCGAGCTACGCGATACGGTCTTTGCGCGTGTCCAGCAGCATGTGATTCGCGTCGTTGGCGTGAAGGTTTTCGATCATTTGCATCATTTATCGCTGCGCTTTCATTTATCGCGACAAACAGGCGGCGTGAATCGCTCGATTGAACGCGGCACACGTGCCATTGATACCTTGTTGTCTTATTTATTGTTTAGCCTTGTGCCGACCTTATTTGAAATTGGCTTGGTCACAATTATTTTATGGAAAATGTTTAATGGCTGGTTTGCGCTAGTCACGTTACTGACCGTTGCGACGTACCTGATTTTTACCTTCACCATTACCGAGTGGCGCACTAAGTTTTATCGGGAAATGAATGAAGATGAAAGTAGCGCGAATACCCAAGCTATTGACTCACTTCTCAATTTTGAAACCGTAAAATACTTTGGCAATGAAGCATTAGAGGCCAATAAATACAATAATCTGCTCAAGAAATTAGAAGATTCATCGGTAAAAAGCCAATCCAGTTTATCGCTGCTTAATGTGGGACAGGGCTTCATTATTTCGGTGGGTTTGACCGTGATGATGTGGATGGCGGCACAGGGAATTCAGAACGGCACAATGACCATCGGTGATTTTGTTTTGGTCAATAGCTACCTATTGCAACTCTATGCACCGCTGAATGGTCTCGGTTTTGTCTATCGCGCGATTAAACGTGCATTTACTGATATGGAAAAAATGTTTGAGTTGCTGGCAGTCAATCGTGAAATTGCCGATGTACCTAATGCGCCTGCATTAACCATCACAGATGGTCAGGTTGAATTTAAAGATGTGCAATTTGGCTACGATCCACGAAGACAGATATTAAAAGGCATTAGTTTCAGTATTCCTGCAGGGCAAACTCTGGCCGTTGTTGGCGCATCGGGCGCAGGTAAATCGACCCTCAGCCGTTTACTATTCCGTTTTTATGATGTCAATGACGGCGTGATCTCTATTGATGGTCAAGACATTCGTAGTGTTCAACAAGAATCGCTACGCGCCGCGCTGGGCATCGTTCCGCAAGATACGGTGCTCTTTAATGACACGATCCGCTACAACATTGCTTATGGTGATCCGAATGCAACGACGACCGAAATTGAGCAAGCGGCAAAACTCGCTCATATTCATGATTTTATCTTAGCGATGCCAGATGGTTACGACACCGTTGTCGGTGAGCGTGGTTTGAAATTGTCGGGCGGTGAAAAGCAGCGCGTTGCGATTGCTAGAACCATTCTCAAGAATCCTGCAATTCTGTTATTCGATGAAGCCACCAGCGCACTCGATACGCATACTGAACGTGAAATCCAAGCCAATCTACGCGAAGTCAGTCGTGGTCATACGACCTTAGTCATCGCTCATCGACTCTCTACCATCGTTGATGCCCATGAAATTTTGGTGATGGCGGACGGTCATATCGTTGAGCGCGGTTCACACGCCAATTTACTCTTAAGTGACGGCAAGTACGCAGCCATGTGGCGTCAGCAACAAGCAGAGCAGCATTAATCAAAAGGCAAAGGCGGCAGAAGCATTTTTTAACAAAGCAGATATAGTCGTTGTTTTTGAGACAGCTATACTTCGGGTTAAGTTTTTTTACCGACCTACATTTGTTTTGAGTATAAGAAAAATGCCACTTGCCGTCGTGCGTTCAATGTTGACCGAATTTAGCCACACAGCGACTGTTCCCCTGCGTGACGGTCAACAGCTTAAGGTTCGTGTGATTGGAGCAAGTATGGGGCAACCTGTGCTGATGTTGCCAGGCTTGGGCATGAGTGCGAGCCATTGGTTACCGATCATTGCCCCGTTTGCACATCGCTATCGTTTTTACTTGCCTGATTTTCGGGGATTAGGCTTGTCAGCCCAACTCAGCTTTAATCAGTCTGATGTTTACCAGAACCATATGGAAGACATTCAAGATGTCATCAGCCACCTTAAACTCAAAGACATGTTGCTGGTCGGCTATTCATTAGGTGCAACAGTCTCCATGCATTTACAGCGTGCAGGGCAGTTTGATGGCGTAAAGCGTTATCTGCATATTGACCAGACGCCGTGTATTCGCAATCAAGTAGATTGGAGTTATGGCTTGATGGGGGAGCAACAAGAAGCCCTTTTTAATTTAATGAAAGAAGCGGATGCGCTCCTCGCACAACACCCAACAGCAAAGTATCTAGGTAATATTCCATTTGCAAAACGCAGCAATATTGTTGATAAAATTCAACAAATTCGCTCCAAATTAGCCGGTGCTTCACAAGTCAAATCGTGGCATAAACCCTTAATCCTCGGTTTGCTACCGTTGACAAATATGCTGCCATTAACCCGAATTGACCATATTCGAGCATATTTTGCAGCGTATACAGGCGAAGGTTATGACTATCGGGACAGCCTGAAAGCATGCACCACACCGATTACTCAAATCGTTGGCATGAATTCGGCGCTCTACAATCCTAAAGGTCAAATGCAAAAGGCCAAATTCGAAAAGCAGGATAAGGTTGTGCGCTTCGAACGATCAGGACATATGCCTTTTATGGATGAGCCGCG
>CAYJUB010000191.1:0-5228 GCA_964373145.1 uncultured Moraxellaceae bacterium | reverse complement strand
AAGTTGTTCTGATAGTCAATTTTTCGATGGCTTCTGCTTTGCTTTTTCTCTAGATGTGATTCATCACCTAACCGCTCCAATTTTGGCTCTATTGAATGGAGATGATACGCCCAGTTCGCCTTTCGGACATGCGCCCTTGGTAGATTGGGAAGCCGGTTTATTGATGAAGTTTCGTGCGAAAGTCAATCAAGTTGCTAAAACCGAAAGAATGAGTGCCAATGAATGGTTGAGTCGAGAGTTAACTTATCTATCCCCCTACTTATTGCCTTTTTATAAAAATAGTAAAGAGGGTGGGTATACCGTTGCAGAGTATGAGGGGCGCGGTTTTGCCACCCTTATACGCTTTCCATTAAAGAATGCTTCTACACGAGAACTTGTTCGTGAGAAGCTCAATGAGTTGGATGACGGTGCACTTTTGTTTCTTGAGAAGATAACATCGCTGGTACTAGATTCTGACGGTCAGCGAAGGGAAATAATAAGGAGTCAGAGTACTATTCCTAAAAGCTTTTTGAATGGTCGAGAAGTTAGCATATCTGATTTAAATAAGGGTAAAGCTCAGAGTTACTGGGTTTGGAGTCGTAATATTGCATTAATCGATGCACCTGATGATGTTCAGGCGGCGTTACAACAACTTCCCGGAAAATGGCCACAACTACAAGATGTCTCGATTTCGATTGGAGTTGGACTAGGTGAGATACCTGAATTGGGTTCACTAAGCATATTCCTGCCGACGTCACTGGAGTCTGGTAGTGCGACCCATATCAATGCCCCATTCTTCGGTGATATGAGCCGGACTCATATAGACCTTGGATCAGATGATGAGCTGAACTCAACTAGTGGTGGTATATATAATCGTTATCTTCTATCTGAAGCTGCTAGGCACGCGATATTGGTTATTCAAGAGGAGCTAGCGGGTCGGGGTATAAATGAGGCGCGAGCTGTTGTAGATCTTTTGGCACCTTGGAGTTTTGATCAAAATACGATCAATCGTTGGCAGCAACTTACCAGAGCTGCGGCTGCAGAAACTGAGACGGAAATTCAGACTATAAACTGGTTTCTTTCTGACACTGGATGGAGTTCGCTGACAGACACATCGTTGCTACCTATAGCAGACGACCTTTTAGTGCTAGTGCCGCAAGTCCTACGTGAACATGCTACTTTTTCGGTATACGCTGAAGGGCTTGATTCCAGAAGAGAGTTAGTCGAAGAGTTGTCCGTAATTTATGATATCGGTCCCAAGCCAGGATGGTCTGATTTAGCAAATACAGTTGAATCTATTGCTTTAGAATTTCATAAAAAACAAAATTTAGATTGGAATAGCTTTTGGTCGGACGTGAGACATTTGTTTGATGGTGATTGTCGCGAACTTATTGGTAAGCGAGTTATGTTAGGCAATGACGACCAGCTCCATATGGGTGGAAGCGGTGAATGTACCGTTTTCTTTATTCCTCGCCGAGGTTCAGTTGATGATGAAGAAGTTGAAAACGATGGGGATGTCAAGGAAATTCCATTAACACTCAGGCCGTATGTTTCATTTCTTAGCGAGAAAATCCACGTTTATGAGGAGAAGAATGGGCGTTTGCAGCAGACACAGGTTAGAAAAATGCTGCTCGATTCAAAATTGGTTAGCAGATTTAGGCGTGAAGATATCATTAATGAAGTACTACTTGTCCGGGTACCTACGTTACCAGTTCCACTAAACAGTCCTTATGCAGAACTCTGTAGAGATATTCTGCATTGGGCTCTAATCTTGATGGCGCATCTTGTTGAAAGTGGAAAGACCGAAAAGTCTCTAAAGTTGCTTAAAGGCTTGCCGGCACCTTGTAAGGGCGGATGGTATCCACTTGGTGAAACTACCTTTGGTCCCAAATGGATTGGAACTAAAGGTGATATCACTCAAAAATACCTTGCGCTCGCTAAAACACCAGAAACTAAAGAGGCGCGATTACGATTACTGTTACCTCCGAGTGATGCTCGGTGGACAAATAATGGTGCATTGCATATAAGCATTATTAAGCAGGCGGGTGTTTTCGATGGACTGCGTCTTATCCCAATAAATCCAAAATCATGGCATGGACGGATTGAAGCGTCCAAGAATAGTTTTGAGCTTCCGATTTATCCTCCTCCAGTATGGTCGCAAAATGACTGGAATGAATATCGTAAAGTGGCACATAGAATTGCACGCCCAACTTACAGCAGTGGCATTTACGATATTCAAAAGCTCTATGCGTTTCCAGGTCTTGACAAGTATCCGGAATTCGACGAAGAAACGAGACTGGCATTTATGGAAGTCATTCTTGGAAACATTGCACATTGGGAGGACGGCTGGGATCGTTTGGTGATCAACCGCATACATGGAAACAGCGACTTTATGCAACTGATGTCCCCCCTTTTTCTAAGTCTTAGTACATTAAATTGGCTCGGATTGGAAAGTGGTGAATTAATAGAATGGTCTCAACCTTCACAACGATGGTATGTTCCTGCACTTGAGTTGGCCAGAGGACGAAAGTGGCACTTCGCTCATTTAAAGCCATTACCTGGTGATTTAGCTAATCGACTTGATTTGGATAGTAGCCTTGCTGCAATAATGAAGCGTCTTGGTACTCCACATTTCAATCCGGAATCGAAAAGTTCGAGCACTCAACTGCTCGATGCTTTAGCTGAAACGGTCAAAAGGAATGATGTTCCCCATAAGGATGTGTTTCTTGGACAGGTTAAATCTGCTTGGCGAGGGTTTGAACCAAAAGCAGGTTCCTCCTTCCCAAAAACACTTCTAATTCAAAGAGGAAGATCAAAGCTTACAGCTGAAATTCCAAACGATAAAGAATTCATTTATCTTCCAGATTCAGCAAAGTCATTTATATCTGCTCTTAAACATTTTGAGTTACCTGTTATTGCCATTGAAACAACCGATGCAAAGCGTTTAGCAGACCGGTTCACAGCAGAATACTCTTCGCGTGTGGTACGTGCATCAGATCTAAAGCCTCAACCTTTGGTGGATGGTGAGTATTGGAGCGATTCGCCGCAAGATCTACTGCGTGACGATACGGAACTTAACTGGGTTATTCCAGTTCTTCTGACCATGACAGCTTTTTTCGGAACACACGCACAAGGAACTATTTCGGAGCCCTTCAGAAAACTGATTGAAATTTTTAGGAATGCTAAATTGAGCATTGTAGGGAAAATCGAGATAGGTCTATTTCGTAATGAAACACCTGTAGCGCCACCACTACCTGTACCAGCGTTATGGGTGAGTTCATCTCAGGTTTTACTCCTTAGCAATGGATGGAAATCGGATATGGCTTCTTTGAGTGAAGCTTTTTCCAGCCTGCTTGATCGGGAGGAGTTCGAGATACCAATTAAGTTGATATTAGGTACCATAGGTTCTCATCCTGAAATTAAGGACATTATCCATGGTTTAGAACAGCTTAAATTAACTGAGGCGCATTTTAATGAAGTGCGGGAACAATGGCGTGGTGACTTAGGCAAGATTATTGAGACACTCATACCATTGCTAATGATTTTAAAGCCCAACGTGAATATAGGTAAGTTGGTTGATCTCGACACAGAGGAGTCTTTGCTTGCTTACCTAGTAAATTTAAGCGATGAACGATTTGATGGGCGCGCTATCTTGCAAATAGCACAAGAATTGCCAGATGCATTTAATTTCGGATGTAAGGTATTCGAAATATTCGGTGATTTGGTGCAATTGAGAAATTGGAACGCTGCGTTGATACGCCTAGATCAAAAGCCTTTAATGAACAGGTACGCACCTGAAACTTTCAAGATGTATCTTTCAACATCCGTTCAGGTTTTTAGGAGTCTAATTGCTGTTCTAATATCTAGAAGGGAAGAGATTGGGACGTTTAATGCATTATCCGAAAAACTGGAATCCATCTCGCTACCAGAATCATTTATGACTGATTTTTGGCGAGTCAGTTTCAACCTAGCCCACTCGACTTTTATTCCTTTGCTTGAAAATTGGTATGCAACTTCAGGGGAAATTGAGGCTGTTCGGGCAGCACATTCCATTGAGGAATTAATTAGCCGACTTACGGATGTTGGCATAGATGTAACTCGAGATCCAATCGAAACTGCTCGTGATAATCGTGAAAAACTTCGACAAGCTCTTGTTCGTTTTCAACAAATTGGTCTCGCTTGGGCACTGGAAAGCAATTACCCAAATCCTGCTGACTGGGAATCCCGATTAGATGGGTTTATTGAGTTCCTTTCAATAGAAAAAGAAATCACAGCGTTTACTGGTGTATGGGATGCTGAAGATATTTGGACTGTCATAAAAGGATTGCCGAAAGATGAGCCATCAGCAAAGTTCTGGGCAAATGTTGAAAATGCTTCTAGTCTTGAAGATTTAACTTTGAAACTAGGGTTGTCGAATGACTCTCTATTTGATGCCACAACAAAACTTGCCGAGAGGCGTGAGGACGCAATAAGAAGAAAAAGGGTAATTGATGTGTGTGGTAAGGAGTTTGATGGATCTGAAGACAACTTGTCAGGATTATGGGGACATATTTGCACTGGATTGCCTCAAGTTGCTCTTGATTCTATTGTGCCAGTGGATCTACAAAAGTTGAGCAATTTGGCAAATGTTGCATCTCATATGAATAGCCGGCGAAAAGACAATACGCTATCTAAAAGCTCGAAACCAATACCAAAGTACATATCTAAATCTATGGAAAGCCTTGTTGGATTAAGTGGAGAAATACACGCATTTCGGATGCTTCAGAATACGTATGGTGTAACAGCTATTTCAGCATCTTGTTGGATATCAAGTAACAGTACTTATGTATTTGATGGCAATGAGTTCAATGATGGAGCAGGAAGCGACTTTTTAGTTACATTGAAGGGTATAACTTATTATATCGAAGTAAAAGCAACAGAAGGGGAGAATGAAAGCTTCACCATGGGATCGTCAGAGATTCGCCTAGCTATGAAACTGGCCCCAAAATCTAGGAAAAAAACTAAAGAAGTTTTCGTTATATTGCGTGTTTCAAATGCACTTTCTGTAGCTCCATCTTTTCAGCTGCTACCGAATCCATATGACCAGAAATATCAGTCCCATTTTGTTATTGAGGAGGCGGATGTTCGAGTCAAGTATCGGTCAAGGTCATAGGGTGTTTGTGAATAAGCAACATAAATCCAGCTGTCTACCAAAGTTGCGGATCAAGATCAGAATTACGTGGATACTTCAAGCGAACAGACGACTGTTC
>CAYJUB010000190.1:0-5231 GCA_964373145.1 uncultured Moraxellaceae bacterium | reverse complement strand
TGGTGGATTTAGACGATACGTTATTTCAAACGCATAACCGCATTAAACCTGATCCTAGTTATCAGGTGGCGACTACCGACAAAGACGGTCAGCCGTTGTCATATATGAGTCCGACCCAGTGGCAGTTTGCGCAGTGGTTGTTCCAATCTACGGATGTGGTGGCGATCACGGCGCGTAGTGTTGAAGCCTTATCACGCGTGCAATTCAAATTTAACCATGGCGCGGTCTGCTCGCATGGCGGGACGATTTTGAACCCCGATGGCACGGTTGATCAAGAGTGGCATCAGCACATGCAACAAGCGCTTACACCGTATCAAAGCAAACTACAGACTTTGATGGATTATGTGCAAAAGGCAGCGCTTGAATTTGGCTCAGTGCGCACATGGATTGTCGAAGAAGAAAATCTCGGCTTATATCTGGTGGTTAAACAAAACCAGCCAGATACGTTGTTTTTGAAAAACTTTCTACAACAAATTCCTGTCGAGTTATTGGACGGTTTTTATTCGCATATGAATGGCAATAATCTGGCACTGATTCCTCAAGTAGTCAGTAAAGCCAGTGCCACACAAGCCTTATTAAAAAAACAGCATACAGTCTCGCAACCCATTATGGGTTTTGGTGACAGTTTGTCTGATGTGGGTTTTTTGAGCCAATGTGATTGGTGGGGCATGCCGAAACATAGCCAGCTGAATCGTTGGGTCGCAAAAGCATTGCACACCCAATATACCCAAGAAGGATATTATGGCGATTACCAATAAACAGATTGATGTTGATGCAATCTTAGCCAATGGTTTTAGCGGTTCGTATCGCCCCAACGAAGTGTTATTTTTGTTGCAGAAGACTCACTTGGACGCCACGCCGACTGCCGAAAAAGAACGATTGATTCAATCGGGCACCAAGCATTATTCGCAAATGATTAGCATCGAGCACGCACCCAGCGAGCGACATTTGCAATTGTTTGCCACCGCATTGGCACAAAACGCGACACGGATGGCAACTGAAGTGCAAATGCTGGCACAGCGTTTGGCGCAAGAATTTACGGCACCAATAGTCTTGGTCAGTTTTGTCCGCGCAGGGGTGCCTTTGGGCGTGCTGCTGTACCACGCGTTAGCTGATTTGTCGGTTGAAGCGGTGCATTATGGCATTAGCATTGTGCGTGATCGCGGGATTGACCATGCGGCGCTAGAAACCATTGTTGCCAAACATGGCAGTCAGTCGTTGGTTTTTGTCGATGGCTGGACGGGTAAAGGCGCGATTAGCAAACAGCTTGAGCAGAGCTTAGGACAAGATCCACGTTTTGCCCATCCAACCCGTGATTGTTTGCCGTTGGTCACTTTGGCCGATGTCGGCGGTTGTGCGTGGCTCGCCGCAAGTGGTGATGATTGGTTGATTCCGTCAGGTATTTTGGGTTCAACCATTTCGGGGTTAATCTCGCGCAGTATTTGTATCGGCGACGCGCTTACTGCTGAGACTGTGAACAACGACAATTTGGATCAATGGCATGGTTGTATTGAATATCATCATCTTGCTGAGTTTGATCAATCAACCCAGTTTATTGACCAGATTAACCAGATTCGCCGCCAGCTAACCGCTGTCGACGCGGCAGAGTGGACAAGCCAGCAACGTCAAAAACAGCAACAGCAAGCCAGCCATGTGATTCAGCAGATTGCGGATGATTATCAGATTAGTAACTTGAATCGGATTAAACCAGGGATTGCTGAAGCGACTCGCGCTATTTTGCGGCGTGTGCCAGAAGTCATTTTATTAAGAGACGAAAAAGACCCTGATACCGCTTTATTGCGCCATTTGGCGGAACAAACCAACACCCCGATTAAAATCGTTGGTGAGGCATTAGCGCCTTATCGCGCGGTTACTTTAATCCAAAAACTTGGAGCCGCATAATGATGCAAACTGCACTCTCTTTAGGCGCAACGATGTATATGCCGGCCACGCGTGATGATTTATGGAGCGTGGTCAAAGGTGAAAAATATCCACATTTACGTTCAGTCGTCATTTGTTTAGAAGATGCTGTGGCGGAACAAGATGTCGCATACGCCTTAACCAACTTGCAAGCATTGCTGTTCCGTCTTGCAAATGAACCTCGATTAGAGCGGCATCCCTTTGTGTCTGTCCGTCCAAGACATCTTGAAATGGCGCGGACACTGGGTCAATGGCCGCTCATCACGCAAGTAGACGGCATGGTTTTGCCGAAATTTGGGCTGGATAATCTGCTTGAGTGGCAAAAAATTATTCCAGAATCCTTGATGGTGATGCCGACCTTAGAATCCGCTGAAACCTTTGATATGGTTGCCATGCGTGAATTGCGCCAAGCCTTACTCCAGGATTTTCGTCCGACCCTTGCATTGCGCATTGGCGGTAATGATTTGCTGGGTTGTCTAGGGCTCAGACGTCCTGTCCATCAGACCATTTATAGAACGCCGATTGGTCAACTGATTGCCAATTTATCGGGTCAATTTTTGCCTTTTGGATTTTCCTTGAGTGCGCCTGTGTTTGAACATTTCAGCCAAACGCATTTATTAGAAGAAGAATTACAGATTGATATTCAACATGGTTTGTCGGGTAAAACCATCATTCATCCATCACAAATTGAATTGGTGCATCGTGCTTATCAAGTGGAAGAGCATGAATTGATTGAGGCGAAGAAGATCTTAGATGTCAATGCCAAAGCAGTCTTTGAATGTCATGGCAGCATGTTAGAACCGACCACTCACCGCCGTTGGGCGCAGCGGACTCTGGATCGCGCGAATATTTTCGGAATTAAAAATGCAAGCTTGCATCTTTATAACGTGCAATAGACAGTACGCCGTCCTTGAGATCGCCGTTTAACTCGTCAAGTGCTTAAACAAAAAAGACCCTCACAATATTGGTATTGTGAGGGTCTTTTTTGATCAATATTGCGTGATATCAAAACAGACAAAGCCATCGTTTCTATGCCGTTTTGCGATAAGTCACAAAGCTAAACTTTACGCCTGTTGTCGCATCCACTTGTTCATTTTCTGTATTTGCGCGCTTCCACTCGGGAGGAATCGCAGGGTAGTAGGCTGCACCCGCGACATCGAGTGCAACATGAGTCAACTCTAGTCGATCAGCGATAGGCAACGTTAAAGTAAACAGCTCACCACCCCCAATGATGTACAACGATGATTGACCGCGCGCAATCGCTTCGGCAGTTGCACCTTGAATCAATGTATCGAGCGTGTGCTCGACATGTACGCCTTCGTGCGTCCAATCGGTTTGACGGGTCAAAACCCAATGGCTACGATTCGGCAGTAAGCGTCCAAGCGAATCAAACGTCTTGCGACCCATGACAATCACGCCACCTTGGGTAATCTGCTTAAAATGCTGCAAATCGGCAGGCAAATGCCACGGCAGCTGATTGTCTACTCCAATGCAGTTTTTCTCGTCCATAGCGACGACATGAACGATTTCGATGGCATTTGCAGTCATGGGGATCCTTTTTTAGTTTTGAAGTCTTCCCCTTTAGAGGGGGGGAATTTAGATGGGGGTTGCTTTTGACTTTAAAATCAAAAGCAACCCCATCCCAGCCTTCCCCTTGTGAAGGGGGAAGGAGACCAGCGATTAAACCGCCACAGGCGCTTTAATCGCTGGATGATGCTGGTAATTCTCTAATTCCAAATCGGCAAATTCAAACGCAAAAAGATCGGTAATTGCTGGATTGATTTTGAGTTTCGGCAATGGCAACGGTTCACGGCTGAGCTGCAGTGTTGTTTGCTCGAAATGATTGCTATACAAATGACTATCGCCACCCGTCCAGACAAATTCACCAACTTCCAAGCCCGTCACTTGCGCGATGAGATGAGTCAATAAAGCATAACTCGCAATATTAAACGGCACACCCAAGAAAATATCGGCACTGCGTTGATAAAGCTGACAAGAGAGTTTGCCATTCGCCACGTAGAACTGGAACATCGTATGGCACGGTGGCAATGCGACTTGACCCGCTTCAGGTGGATTCCAACCTGACACGATCAGACGACGTGAATCAGGATTAGTTTTGATTTCATTGATCAACCATGAAATTTGATCAAAACCATCCTTTTGATACGTGCCATCAGGATTCTTGGTTGCGCCAAAGTTGCGCCATTGATGGCCGTAGACTGCGCCCAAATCACCTTCATTACGGCCGAAGCGCGCGCATTGTTCTTTGGTTGCCCACTCATCCCAAATCGATACGCCGTTATCTTTGAGATATTGGACATTGGTATCGCCTTTGAGAAACCAAAGCAGCTCGACTGCGACCGATTTAAAGTGCACACGTTTAGTCGTCAGAATAGGAAAGCCTTTCTGCAAATCAAAACGCATTTGATAGCCAAACACCGAGCGCGTTCCAGTGCCTGTTCGGTCGGTTTTATCTACGCCATGGGTGAGTACATGGCGCATTAGGTCGAGGTAACTGTTCATATGTGCTTGTCTTCCGTGTTCTTTCTGTTGCCCCAGTCATAGATGCCGCGATGATAGGCATACCACAACATCCAAGCGCCAATCACGAGCATTGGGACGGTCAATAGCTGTCCTTTGCTCATCCAGCCGAACCATAAGTGTTGATCAAAATCGGGTTCGCGGAAGAATTCAATGCCGAATCGTGCTGCGCCATATCCTAGCAGGAAAAGGGCTGAAATCGCCATTCTTGGACGCGGTTTCGCAGAGAACCACCATAACAAAATGAACAGGACTAACCCTTCAAAAAAGGCTTCATAAAGCTGCGAAGGATGACGCAAGAAATCTCCACCCATGGGGAATTTCATCGCCAATGCATAGGTTTGGTCAATGACTGGACGACCCCAAAGTTCGCCATTGATAAAGTTGCCAATCCGTCCGAATAGCAAACCTGTTGGAACACAAGGCGCAATGAAATCCATTGTTTGGAATGCTGTTTTGCCATGCTTACGCGCGAACAAGACCATCGCCAGCATTACACCAATAAAGCCGCCGTGAAAACTCATGCCGCCTTGCCAGACTTTGAAGAGCGATAATGGATCGCTGAGCAATACGTCGGATTGGTAAAAAAACATGTAGCCAATGCGACCGCCGAGAATCACCCCTAATGCGCCATAAAATACCAAATCAGAGACATGGTCTGCTGTCCAGCCACGGTCGGATTGGCGTGCGCGCAATAGCGCAAGTCCATACGCTCCACCGAACGCGAGGAGGTACATCAAACCATACCAATGAATTTTTAGAGGACCCAG